>JASLOY010000029.1 GCA_030745255.1 Vicinamibacterales bacterium | reverse complement strand
CCCGCACCGAGGATAACCAGACCGATGACAACGGCGAAGAGGGATCGGAACACGGGAACCTCCAGTACGAAGAATTCAGGAGTCAGAATACAGAAGTCAGAAGGAAACTTGAAGCCGCCTCGGCTTCGCCTCGACGGCCCATCGAGAACTGCTCGCGTGCACCGGCCCGCAACCTGCCGGGTCCGGAGAGATATCAGCTGAAGATGGCGAAGCCCTCAGGCGATCTCCTGACTTCTGACTTCTTCTGAGCTGACGCACGGCCCTCGAGCGTCAGTATCTGAACAAATACGAGATCTTCGTAAAGAACGCACGGTTGGTGCGCTTGAAGTCGGTCGTGAAGTACAACGGCTCGTCGTCGTCGTCGAAGATCAGGTCGCCTTGCCGGTAGCGATCGTCGTAGCCAATAAAGAACACGGTGCCCGAGTTGACGCGATAGGTAACCAGCAGGTTCGCGCCGAGCGTCCCGCTGAACGTGTTGTGCTCCATGATGTTGCGAAGCAGGAGCCGGTCGGTGAACTGGTAGGTCGTCGAGGCGCGGAAGATCTTGACGTCGAACACCTCCGTCTGGTCGAACGGATCGACGAGCCGGCTCGTGTTCACGTTGATCGACGACTGGAGCCGACTCAGGGGACGCAGCATCATGAACAAATTCCCGCTGGTGCTGTCGCCAAGGAACGGCGTGCCGCTGAAGCGGACCTGCTCGCCCCAGTTGAACCCGCCACCGAACGAAATGGCCCGGCTGGTGCTGACGTTGCCCCCGAGGGAGTACCGGTTTTTGAAGAAGTCGATGCCGCCGAACCGCTCCATCTCGCGACGGACGCTGCCGTTGAACCGGATGTTCTTCGCGAACGAGGCGTTGAGTCGGAGTTGCGTCGACTCATCCTCTAGCACGTCTTCGAAGTTCCAGTTCCGGCTGTGGCTGAGGCTCGGACCCCAGTTGATGATCCAGCTCTCGGGCCACCACCGATACGAGACGTTGCTCGATACGCGTTTGACGTCGCGGCGTCGCACAAAGCCGACCTCTGTGTCGAACTCGGGGTCGAGCGAGTAGCCCGAGATGCTGTAGCTCAGGTTGCGCCCGTTGTGCCGAAGCCCGAGATCGAACATCGGCCCGGAGCGTTCGTTGCCATCGAGGTCGCGGTTCTGCGACGAGATCGCCATGAAGTCGGCCGACGTCGTCGGATTGATGCGGAAGCGGCCATCGACGCCAGCCATCCGGCTGTAGCTGTCGAGAAACTCCCGGTCGGTCAGGATGGCGCCGATGTGCGACTCGGAGTACAGGTCGTATCGCACACGGCCAGCCACCGTGTTCGCCGCCATGCCAAACGCTCGATCCGCCGGGTCATCGACCTTGCCGGGCGCCTCGTCGTTGGCGAAGAGCACGCCCATCGTGGTCTTGCCGACCTTGCCGGTCAGCTTGGCACCGTACCGTGGGTCGACGATCGTGCGGGTGTGGATGAGGGTCACCGGTCCCCGGATGTCGAAGACCTCCTGCCCTTCCAGAAAGAACGGACGCAACTCGGAGAAGAACAGCGGGAACCGCTGGTTCACCTCGATCTGCGGCCGGTCCGACTCGATCTGTGAGAAATCGGGGTTGTAGGTGAAGTCCAGCGTGAGGTTCGACGTCAGGCCGTACTTGAAGTTGACGCCGCCCTCCGGCTGGCGCTCCTCGTCGAAGTTGCCCGTCGACGTGTCGAGCGAACCCGCCTGAATCGCCGTGAACGTCGGCAAGATCTCGAGGTTGCGACTCGTCGACAGCCCGCGTAACCCGTCGAGCAGCCCCATCTGGGGCATGAAGCCGGAGACGTCGCGGGACACCGGAGACCAGACCACCGACTCGTCCTTGCCCCTGATCGACCGGGCAATTTGAAACCCCCATCGGTGGGTGTCGCTGGACGGATACCGCAGGCTCTTGAACGGGATCGCCATCTCGGCGGTCCAACCGTCGTCGACGAGCGTGCCGCCCGAATCGAACAACACATCCCAGGACGAGTCGCCACGCGGCGTACCCCCCATACCGCCGCGGAACCCGCCGCCGCCACCACCACCCATCAAGGAGTCGCCCTGCACGCCGTAGCCGTTGAGGGTGAAGACAAACGCCCGCTGCTGGTCGAGAAAGGTATCGAAATAGAACGAGATCGTGTCGTCGCTGAACGACGCCCGGTCGCGATCGACCCGGTTGGCTCGCACCATCCCTGGATTCGAGTAGTGTGCGTACATCCCGACGTAGAGATGTGTGCTGTCGAACGCGATGTAGACCTCGGTGTCCTCGGTGGCCGGCGCTCCCTCGACCGGGCTCGTCTGAACGAACTCGGTGATTCTGGAGGCGGTCTGCCAGATCGCGTCGTCGAGCAGACCGTCGACCGATGGCGGCTCGAGGGCTTGCGTCGCGGTGACACTGGGACGGCCGGTGAGGATGCCGGCAGACGCCGCCGCACCCGGTGCGGGCGGCGGTCCAGGGTCACCTCGTCCTGGCACGGCGCCAGCCTGGCCCAGACCGCGGCCTGCACCCCGGCGACCGGCCGGTTCGGCATCAGGCAGGATGATGGCGCCGGTGACATTGCCCGGCGGCGGCGCGACACCGGCGCCTGTCCTGCCTGCCCCACCACGAGCGAACCGGCCCTCCCTCTCAGGCCGGCCCGACGTGTCGGCGACGTCACCCTCTCCGGCTGGCCCGACCCTGACAACGCGGCGGCGCTCGGCCGGCGTCGTGGCCCCGGCCCCGCTGAAGACCGGCCCACCGGCCAGCTCAGAAACGATCCGATCCTGCAGGGTGAAGATGTCGTCGATGGTTCCATCGGCGGTCAGCGTGTCGGCGACTGCGCCAGTTCGTCCATCGACCAGCCGGGCGGTAATGCGCAGTCGCTCACCGACACGCTGGTAGCCGCCGGTCACAACCCATCCGGCGCCCGCGGCGCTGGCAACCCGCACGGCCGCCGCCGCATCAGACAACGCTGCAGCGCCGGTGCCCAACTCGTCCCGACCGATGACCGCCATCGAGCCGAGCGATTCCAGGTCCGCCGCCACCGTCTCGGCAATCCCGTCCCCGATCCAGTCGTCGGCGGCATCCTGCGAGATGTTCGAGAACGGCACCACCACGACAGCGTCCACCGATGCTCGGTCGCCGTCGTCGGTTTCTGCCGTGCCAACCCTTCCGGCAGACTCGGCCTCAGATTCGGCGACCGGGGCCGACTGCATCTGCGGAGCCGGCGGCAACGTGATTGGCGGGACGACGCCCCACGCCGCTGGCGCTTCCAGAACCGCTGCGCCGGATGTCGCCGGCAGCAGCAGCACACAGGACAGCAGGGCAGCGCAACGTGTGGTCATGTGAGCTCGTGTGACTGGCGACCGAGGGCGATGCGGCTCGAGAGCACTATCCCGCGAATCTTGGGAGAGGATAAAACGTGGCGGGAAGCGTCGCGGTGGGGCTCCGGGCTTCCAACAACCGGTTCCAGACGTCAGTTGCGCCACCGTAAGGGGCGCGCGACGCGTTCTACAACGAAATACGTCAGGCACGCCAGCGGCGTTTACGTGCCCGCCACATCTGACACCATAGCGTAACACACACCCACAGAGGGAGTTGAGTCGACCTGTTGAAGCCGGATCCGAGCTTCAGTACCGGAACAGATACGACAGCTTGGTGAAGAAGGCCCGGTTGGTCCGCTCGAAATCTGTGGTGAAGAAGAGCGGGTCGTCGTTGTCGTCGAAGATCAGATCGCCCTGCCGGTACCGATCGTCATACCCCAGGAAGAAGACGGTGCCGGAGTTCACTCGATAGGTCAGCAGGATGTTGGCGCCCAGGGTCCTGTCGAACGAATTGAACTCCATGATGTTCCGGAGCAACAGCCGTTCGGTGAACTGATAGGTGGAAAAGGCGCGGTAGATCTTGACGTCGAAGACGTCCTGCATCGTGGATGGATCGACGAGCCGGCTGGTGGTCAGCGTCAGATCCGACTGGAAGCGCGAGACCGGGCGAAGGTTCAGGAAGATGTTGGCGCTCGAACCGTCGCCGAGAAACGGCGTGGCGCTGAACCGGATCTGGTCGCCCCAATTGAAAAACCCGCCAACGCCGATCCGCCGGCTGGCGTTGATTCCGCCACCCGCCGAATAACGCCTTTTCCGGAAGTTGATACCGGCGAAGCGCTCCATGTCGCGGTTGACGCTGAGGCTCAGGTTGATGTTCTTCGCGAAGCTCGCGTTGAACCCGATGTTCGTCCCTTCGTCCTGCAGAATCCCTTCGAAGTTGTAGTTGCGGTCGTAGCTGGCCCGCGGTCCCCAGTTGAGGATCCAGCTCTCCGGATACCAACGATACGACACGCTGGCTCTCGCCTGCCTGGTGTCGACCCGGCGCACGAACCCGGTGTCGGTCCGGAAGTCGGGGTCGAGCCCATCGGTGCTGAACGAGTAGGTCAGGTTGCGTCCCCGGTTGCCGTAGTTGAACGACCAGCCGGGCCCGGAACGCTCGACCCCCTCGCCGTCCCGGTGCTGCGACTGGAAGTAGGACATCGACACCGACTGCGTGCGGCCAAGACGGAAGTTCGCGTCGACGCCACCCACACGGCTGTAGGCATCGATGAACTCTCGGTCGGTGACGATGGCACCGACGTAGGACTCCGCGTACAGGTCGTAGCGCGCCCGGCCAATCAGAAACTGCGCGGTCTGGCCGAATGTCGAGTCGCTGATGTCGTCGACCTTGCCGGGCGCCTCGTCGTTGGCATACAGCATCCCGACCGTGGTGTTGCCGACCTTGCCGGTCACCTTGGCTCCGTATCGGGGATCGACGATGGTCCGGGTGTGCAGCAGGTTGGCGGGACCGCGGGTCTGGAACACCTCCTGCCCCTCGAGAAAGAACGGACGCAGCTCGGGGAAGAACAGCGGAAACCGCTGGTTCACCTCGATCTGCGGCCGGTCCGATTCGATCTGCGAGAAGTCGGGGTTATAGGTGAAATCGAGCGTCAGGTTGGAGGTGATGCCGTACTTGAGGTTGAGCGCCCCCTCCGGCTGTCGCTCCTCTCCGAAATCACCGGTGCCCGTATCGAGGCTGCCCACCTGGACCGCGGTAAACGTGGGCAGCAGCTCGAGGTTCCGGCTGGTCGACAGCCCGCTCAACCCGTCGAGCAGCCCCATCTGCGACATGAAGCTCGGGTTACCCCGCGACACCGGAGACCAGACGACGGTCTCGTCTTTGCCGCTGATCGAACGGGCCACCTGGAAACCCCAGCGATGACTGTCGCTGGAGGGGTAGCGCAGACTCTTGAACGGGATCGACATCTCGGCGGTCCACCCGTCGGCCACCAGGACACCGACCGAGTCGAACAACGCGTCCCAGGAAGAGTCGCCGCTCGGAACTCCACCGAAGCCGCCGCTGAAACCGCCGCCGCCTCTGGACCCACCACGACCGCGGCCGCCGCCGCCGCGAGCCCCCATGAGCGAGTCGCCCTGCACCCCGTACCCGTTGACCGAAAAGACGTAGGCGCGCTGCTGGTCGAGGAAGGTGTCGAAGTAGACCGAGATGGTGTCGTCGCGGCGCGTCTGGTCGCGGTCGACACGGTTGGCCCGCGCGATGCTCGGGTCCGAGTAGTGCGCATGCATCGCGAAGTAGACATTTCCGCTATCGAACGCCACCCAGACCTCGGTCTCCTCGGTGGCGGGCGCGCCGTCGAGCGGTCGCACCTGCACGAACTCGGTCAGCCGCGTCGCGCGCTGCCAGACCGCGTCGTCGAGCTGGCCGTCGATCCGTGGCGGGTCGTCGGTGCGCACGGCGGTGACGCTCGGACGACCGGTGAGAATGCCGGCCGATTCGGCGGTGCCGAGACCACCGGGCGCCGCCCCCGCAGCCCCCGGCCGACCGCCACGAGCACCAGGAGCGACGCCGTCAGCGGCCCCTGGCCTGCCCCGAGAGGCGCGACTCGCCGGAGCGCCATCTGGCAGAACGATGCCGCCGGTCACCGGACTGGGTTCGCGCGTGTTCGCACCAGGCGACCACGCCGAACCGAACAGGTTCGAGTTCGAGGGGACTCCTGGTTCGGACCCCTCACCGCGCGGCGCGGCAATGCCAGACCGGCCACCGCGGTCATCCGGCGAGGACTCAGCCACCCGCATGGGGCTGGCGTCGGTGGTCAGCTCGGCGGCAATCCGATCCTGCAGATCGAAGATCTCGTCCAACGTGCCGTCCGCCTTCACGGTCCGCGAAACGAGGCCACTCGCCGCATCGACCATCCGTGCGGTAATGCGGAGCCGACTCCCCAGCCGCTGGTACCCACCGGTCACGATCCAGCGTGCGCCGAGCTCGCGACCCAGTGTCGCGAGGGCGACATCGTCGACCTCGGCGCCGCCGCGACCAGCTTCCACCGCCCGCACGCGCTCCCGGGCGATCACGGTCAGGCTGCCCAGCGACTCCAGATCCGCGATGACGGTCTCCGCGATGCCGTCGCCAATCCAGTCGTCCACCGCGTCTCGAGAAATGTTCGTGAACGGAATCACCGCGACCGACCCGGATGACGTGTCACTCTCGTCATTGTTATTCGCGGTGGCGCTGCTCGCGGGTGCGGCGGATTGGGCCTGTGGCAGGCTCGTTATCGGCCACGCGGTCTGGGCGTGCGTCGAGACCGGCACGGCGGCGGTCGCGGCCGTCGCGAGCACCATCACCGAGACCAGAGCGGTCAAACTGCCGAGCCAGTGCGTACGCATAAGGTAAGGTGTCGTTCGCCGCGAGAGGAAGCCGTGCTGTCGGCGCCGGGTCTTGTTGACTTCAATCAAGTGGGTCCATCGGCCTAACGATTCAGAATACCAGACTGGGACGTCTGAAGTCGCGTGAGCTGCTTCACCCCGACGCCGGATGTCCACCAACGGTCAAGCTTGGGTGTCCGGCCCGCTCAGAGCCGCCCAAACGGATAGACGGCCGCAACCAGGGCAGCGTTTACGCCTCTCGAGCCAACGACTCAGTAGCGGAAGAGATAGGAAATCTTGGTGAAGAAGGCGCGATTGGTCTGCAACAGGTCCGTCGTGAAGAGCTCCTGGTTGCCAAGGTGGGCGGCGTTGCCGTCGGAATCCAAGATCAGGTCACCCTGCTGATAGTGGTCGTCGTACCCGATGAAGAACACGGTGCCCGAGTTGACCCGGTAGGTGAACAGCACGTTGGCGGCGATGGTGCGGCTGAACGTGTTGTACTCGAGGATGTTGCGCAGTAGCAGCCGATCGGTGAACTGGTAGGTGGTCAGCGCCCGGTAGATCTTGACGTCGAACACCTCGGTGTCGTCGAGCGGGTCGATCAGATTGCTGGTGTTGATGTTGATCTGGGATTGCAACCGGCTGAACGGCCGCACGGTCATGAACAGCCCGCCGCTCCCGCCTCGCCCGAGGAATGGGTTTCCGGAAAACTGGACCTGATCTCCATAGCCGAAGAACCCGCCGAACGAAATTGCCTCAATCGTGCTGACGTTTCCACCGAGCGAATAGCGGGTCTTGTTGAAGTTGATGCCGCCGAACCGTTCCATGTCCCGGTTCATGCTCGCGTTGAATCGAATGTTTCGGGCGAACGACAAGTTCACGCCGACCCGCCGCATCTCGTCCACCAGGAAGTCAGCGAAATCGTAGTTCCGCGTGTAGGCTACCTCCGGCCCCCAGTTGATGAGCCAGCTCTCGGGCCACCAGCGATAGCCGAGGCTGGAGGTGATCGACCTGATGTCGCGCCGTCGCACGAACCCGACGTCGGTGTTGAAGTCCGGGTCGATCGTGTAGCCGGCGATGAAGTAGTTCAGGTTGCGCCCCTGGCTCCGCATGCCGACGTCGAACATCTGTCCGGAGGTGTCGAGCAGGTCCCGGTCGCGGTTCTGGGTCGTGATGGCGCGGAACCCGATGGACGTCGTGTCGCTGAGCCGGAAGTTGCCGTCCGCGCCGACCAGCCGACTGTAGCTGTCGAGGAACTCGCGGTCGGTGACGATGGCGCCGAGGTGCGACTCGGAGTAGAGGTCATAGCGAACCCGCCCGATCAGCACGTTGGCAGTCTTTTCGAACGCCGGGTCCGAGACGTCATCGAGATTGCCGGGCGCCTCGTCGTTGGCGACCAGCACCCCGACAGTGGTCTTGCCCACCTTGCCGGTCACCTTGCCGCCGTATCGCGGGTCGACGATGGTGCGCGTGTGCACGAAGTTGACCGGCCCCGGCAGGCTGAAAATCTCCTGTCCCTCGAGGAAGAACGGGCGCAGCTCGGAGAAGAACAGCGGGAACCGCTGGTTCACTTCAATCTGCGGTCGGTCCGACTCGATCTGCGAGAAGTCGGGGTTGAAGGTGAAGTCGAGCGTCAGGTTCGACGTCAGTCCGTACTTGAGATTGATACCTCCCTCGGGCTGCGACTCCTCGGGAAACCCACCGGTCGTCGTGTCGAGATTGCCGACCTGCACCGCCGTCACGGTCGGCAGAATCTCGAGATTCCGGCTGGTCGACAGACCGCTCATCCCGTCGAGAAGCCCCATCTGAGGCAAGAAGCCGGAGACATCGCGCGAGAGCGGCGCCCAGACGACTGTCTCGTCCTTGTCGCGTATCTGCCGCGCGATCTGGAATCCCCACCGGTGGGCCTGATCGCCCACCGACGGATAGCGCAGGCTTTTGAACGGAATCGCCATTTCAGCGGTCCAGCCGTCGTCGACCAGTGTGCCGCCCGAGTCGAACAGGGCGTCCCACGACGAGTCGCCCCGTGGCACGCTGGTCCCGCCGCCACGAAATCCACCGCCGCCGCCGCCGCCACCGCCGCGGCCGCCGCCGCCCCGGCCACCGCCGCGACCACCGCCGCCGCGCGAGTCCATCAGCGAATCACCCTGCACGCCATACCCGTTGAGCGAGAAAACGTAGGCGCGCTGCTGGTCGAGAAACGTGTCGAAGTAGATCGAGATCGTGTCGTCACCGAAATTTGCCCGGTCGCGATCGACCCGGTTGGCGCGCACCATCCCCGGGTCGGAGTAGTGGGCGTACATGCCGAAGTAGATGTGGCTGTCGTCGTAGGCGACGAAGATCTCGGTGTCTTCGGTCGCCGGGGCGCCTTCGACCGGGCTCTGCTGGACGAACTCGGTGATGCGAGTCGCGCGTTGCCAGATCGCATCGTCGAGCTGTCCGTCAATGCGTGGCGCGTCATTCGCCAGGGCGGCGGTCACGCTCGGCCGACCGGCGAGGATGCCGGCCGAGGCCGCCGCCCCAACAGGCGCCGACGCACGTGCGTCTGGCGCACCCCCAGGCCTGCCGGGTCCTCCGGACCTGCCACGGCCACCGGGGCCGGCGGCGGCCGGCCTCCCGCCACGCGCGCGGGTCGACGGTGCGCTGTCGGGCAGGATGATGCCGCCGACCACTGGCCCGGAACCGCGATTGACGTCGGCGCCGACAGGCTCGGAACCGTTATCGGCGACCACCGGCGCCCCCTCCGTGCGGGCAGCGTCGAGCGCCGCACGCCCGCTGGGCCTGGTCGTAGCCGGGGTTGCCTGCTCCACCAAGCTCGAACGGACGTCGGTGCTCAGCTGGCCGGCAATCTGGTCCTGAAGGTCGAAAATCTCGTCGAAGGTGCCATCGACCTTCGCGGTACGAGCCACCAGGCCTGTCGCGGCATCGACCAGCCTGGCGGTAATCCGCATCTGACCGCCCAGCCGCTGGTAACCCCCCGTGACCACCCATCGTGCACCGAGCTCGCGGCCAAGCGCCGTCAGACTTGCATCGTCGCCCACGCTGCCACCACGGTCTCCTGTGGCGGCGCGCACGCGTTCCCGTGCAATGACGGTCCAAGTGCCCGACGACTCGATGTCGGCTACCAGGGTCTCCGCGATGCCGTCACCGAGCCAGTCGTCACCCGGGGCGCGGGAGATGTTCGTGAACGGGATGACGGCAACCGACGATGTGTCTTCGATTCCAGCCGTCCCAGCCGCCCCGCCTCCGGCGGGGGCCGCACGTTGGGCAGGTGTCGCGCCGACCCATTCGGGAACACTCGCATGCCAGGCGGCCACCGCGAGAGTCGGGTGTGCCAGCGCCAACACCGTTGCAAGAATGCCGTGCCGGTAAATCCGCATCGAACCTCGTGCACACATGTGAGAAGCCTGCCACCTTCGGCGCGGTGCCAACGGCGACCCGTCGAGCGCATCAAACTGCCGGTGATACAGGAAGACGGTCGCTAGCCTACCAGCGTTTACAGCAGACCGGACCCTCAGCTCGCTTGTGACGAGCGTTCGCAGCGGGTCCAGCGAGCCTGAAGAAGGCCCCTGTTGCCATACTCATCCGGCGCTCTGCACAAGCGGGCGCCGGGCTTAGCCGGCGGCCGAGCCGGCGACCCGCTCGACAATCGCCTGCGCCATCGCCGAACCGCTCAACGGTGTCGCGCCGCCATCGGCCACGAGGTCCGCGGTGCGGCAACCGGCGGTCAGGGCGCCGCCGATGGCCTGCTCGACGACATCCGCCTCGTCTCCTGCGCCGAGCGCGTGTCGCAGCAACATCGCGGCCGAGGCGATCGCACCGATCGGGTTCGCGATGTCTCGACCGGCGATGGGCGGCGCCGAGCCATGCACCGGCTCGAACAGCCCGCCACGACCGCCGATGCTGGCCGACGGCAATAGACCAAGCGACCCGACCACCGCACCCGCCTCGTCGGAGAGGATGTCTCCGAACAGATTCCCGGAGAGCACCACATCGAACTGCTTGGGATTGGTCGCCAGCAGCAGTGCGCACGAGTCGACATACTGGTGCTCGAGCTTCACATCCGGATACCGCGCGCTCACCTCGGAGACCACCTCGCGCCAGAGCCTCGATGTCTCGAGCACATTGGCCTTGTCGACCGACGTCACGAGCCCGCGTCGCTGGGCGGCGCTGCGAAACGCGACCTCGGCGATCCGTTCGATTTCCGGTCGCGAGTAGCGCATGGTGTTGAAGGCCGACTGCCGGTCGTCGGCGACACCACGGGGCTCGCCGTAATAGATGCCGCCGGTCAGCTCGCGTACGATCAGCATGTCGGCGCCGGTGACGAGCTCGGACTTGAACGCGCCTCCGTCTTCCAGACCGGGCCAGACTCGCGCCGGTCGCAGGTTCGCGAACACCCCGAGTACCTGCCGCAGCTCGAGCAACGCCGTCTCGGGACGCCGCTCGCTCGAACCGGTGTCGAAGGCGGGGTCGCCGACCGCGCCCAGCAGCACCGCGTCCGCCGCCTGACACGCCTCGCGTGTGTCGTCCGGCAAGGGCGGCTGCCCGTCGTGCAACGCGGCACCGCCGATGAGGTGGGACGTGAGCGTAAAGGTGTGCCCGAATCGGTCGGCAACCGCGCGGAGCACCCGTTCAGCCGCGCCGGTCACCTCGGGGCCGATGCCGTCTCCCGGCAGCAGCGCGATGGTCGCTTGCATGTGTACCTTGCGTTGGAATCGAAAGACGGCAGACGGGACGTAGAGGGCCGACGGCGCTCAGGCGCTTTGTCAGCCTTCCGCACAGAATATCAGAGTCAGGCGCTTTGCTGATTCGAGCGGTTCTCGCTCGGAGCCTGCTGTGCGCGCACCCGCTCGACGATGGCCGAGAGGTCGGTGTCTTCGACCGTCTTCTGTTTATCTGCAAGATCGATCATTTCCCGATAGGCGCGGTCGAGCTCCAGTCGGCTCAACTCGACACCGAGCTGGGCACACCGTTGTTTCAGGGCGTGGCGTCCCGAGTGCTTGCCGAGCACCAGCGTAGACTGTGCGACACCGACATCGGCGGGCCGCATGATCTCGTAGGTGCGCCGGTCCTTGATGACCCCGTCCTGGTGGATGCCGGCCTCGTGCGCGAAGGCGTTGCGACCGACGATGGCCTTGTTCGCCTGCACCGGCTCTCTGGTCAAGTCGCTGAGCATCTGACTGGTGGGAAACAAGGCTGTCGTTTCGATCTGCGTGGTGTAGGGCACCCGGTCACCCCGCACGCGGGTGACCATGACGATCTCCTCGAGCGACGCGTTGCCGGCACGCTCGCCGACCCCATTGATCGTGCACTCGACCTGACGGCACCCGGCCCGCACCGACGCCAGCGTGTTCGCCACCGCGAGCCCGAGGTCGTCATGGCAGTGGGTGCTGAAGACCGCTTTGTCGGCGTTTGGAACCCGACCGATGATGTCGGTGAAAAACTGCTCGATCTCGTCCGGCGTGCAATAGCCAACCGTATCTGGCAGATTGACCGTCGTGGCGCCCCGCCCGATCGCCGTCTCCACGACGCGGCACAGGAAGTCGAGGTCGGTTCGGGTCGCGTCCTCTGCCGAAAACTCGACGTCGTCGGTGTAGTCGCGGGCCAGTGTCACGTTGTCGATGACCGCCTGCAGACAGTCCTCACGGGAAATCTTCAGCTTCCGCTCGAGGTGCAGGTCGGACGTGGCGATGAAGGTGTGGATGCGCGCGCGCGCGGCCGCCTTCACCGACTCGCCGGCGCACTCGACGTCGGCCCGGTTGCATCGTGCGAGGCCGGCGATGACCGGTCCTGTAATCTCGGACGCGATCAAGCGGACCGCCTCGGCGTCGTCGCTCGACGCAATTGGAAAGCCGGCCTCGAGCACGTCCACCCCGAGGGTCTGGAGCTGCCGTGCAAGCCGAAGCTTCTCGGCGGTGTTCATCGAGAAGCCGGGAGCCTGTTCGCCGTCCCGCAGCGTCGTGTCGAAGATGATCAGCCTGTCGTCGGCCACGCTCTTTCCCCCCATATCTACTGCACCACAATTGTCACCCCTAGTTCACGCTCACCGAGGTATCAAGTCAAGGTTATAATTATTACAACTTGATAATGTTGATTTATGGAGACTCTTCGCGATGGAATTACACGAGCTACAGGTGTTGCGGGCGGTGGCGGCGGAGCGCAGCTTCTCGCGTGCTGCCGCCACGCTGCACCGGACGCAGCCGGCCGTGAGCCAGGCCATCCGACGGCTCGAGGAGGAGCTCGGCGAGCGGTTGTTCGACCGATCCTCGAAGGGGGGACGGCTGACCGAAGCGGGCACTATCTTGCTGGACTACGCAGAGCGGCTGACACGCCTGAAGGACGAAGCCGAAGGGGCAGTGCGCGAGCTGCAGGAGCTACGGCGCGGACGCGTCGTCATCGGCGTGAACGAGGCGGCGGTGCACGTGCTGCTCCCGATCGTGGTGAAATTCCGAGAGCAGCATCCTCGGGCCCAGGTCGAGATGCGACGTGTGCCGTCGCGACAGATCCCCGGCGAGGTGCTCAACCGCAGCCTCGACTTCGGGTTCGTGACCTTTCGGCCGGCCGAGCGCGGGTTGCTCTCGGTGTCGCTTGGCGTGGATGAGTTGGTGATGCTGGCGCACCCGAAACATCCGATGGCGCGCCGCCGCCAGATTACGATGGAGGAGTTCGGCCGACAAACTGTCATCGCCCACAACGATTATTCGCCCAGGCGAGAACGGGTGCTTCGTCTGTTCGAGGAGAAGCACGCGCCGATCAACATCCAGATCTCGCTGGCCAGTCTCGACGGGATCAAGCGGGCGGTCGAGATGGGGCTGGGCGTGGCGCTCCTGCCGCGCCGCTGCGCGCTGTCTGAGATCGCGCGCAAGCAGCTCGTCGCGGTGCGAGTGCCGCAACTACGGATGCCCCGGGACCTGCGCCTCGTGTGTCGCCGGTCCGGCGAGTCGTCGCACGCCGCCAGTGCATTCCTCGAGGCGGCGAAGGGGCACGCGGAGAAACCGGCCGCGAAGTGAGCAGGGCCTGGTCTTTCAGGCTACGGGCTTCGGGCTACAGGCTGCGGCGCCGTGCGACAGCGGGGCGCCTCTAGAACCCGCGAATGTACGGGATTCTCGACGCAACGCCACGGACGACGTCGAAATCGTCGAGCAACAACCCGGTGGCATCCCACGTCCCGGTGCGGAGCGCGTCGCGCGCGGGCCCCTCGATGCCGACCGGCACCGGACGCCCCGCTGCCTCGAGCGTCCGGTCAGTCAACGAGAGCACGAGCGGCGTCGACGGCGTCTGCTCGACCAGCGTCATGAGCCGATCGATCTCCTCGTGGGACGCGGTGACGCATACCAACCCGATCGCCAACGAATTGCCCCTGAAGATTTCCGAAAACGACTCGCCGACACAGGCCTCGATACCCCAGCGCTTCAGCGCCTGTGGCGCATGTTCCCGCGACGAACCGGACCCGAAGTTGTCGTTCGCCAGCAGGATGCGCGCCCCCTGATACGCCGCATTCGAGAATGGGTGGTCGGGCGCCGCCAACCGGTCGTCTTCGAACACGTGGTCGCCGAGACCATCGAACGTGATCGCTTTGAGAAACCGAGCCGGAATGATCCGGTCGGTGTCGATATTGTCCCCGCGCACCGGGATGCCGGTGCCTTCGATACGGTCTATGCGACTCGGCACTACGTTTACCTCGCTCCGATCGCTCGAAGGAGACAGGAGGCCAGTTTCCTCCTGACTTCTGACTTCTGACGCGAGGCGCTTACCGCGTGACCGAAAGCGCCTCTCGTACGTCAGTCACCTCACCGGCGATGGCAGCCGCGGCGACCATGGCCGGGCTCATCAGCAGCGTGCGACCGGTCGGGCTGCCCTGGCGTCCCTTGAAGTTGCGGTTCGAAGAGGAAGCGCACACCTCCCGCCCCTGGAGCCGGTCCGGGTTCATCGCCAGACACATCGAGCAGCCGGCGCTACGCCACTCGAACCCTGCGTCGCGGAACACCCGGTCGAGCCCCTCGCGCTCGGCGACCGCCTGCACCGCCCGGGATCCCGGTACGGCCAGCGCTCTGACGTGGGGTGCCACGCGCTTCCCTTTGGCAACCCGCGCCGCCTCGCGCAGGTCCGACAATCGGGAGTTCGTGCATGACCCGACGAACGCGACGTCAATTTTCG
>JASLOY010000299.1 GCA_030745255.1 Vicinamibacterales bacterium | reverse complement strand
AGCACGACGTAGAGTTTTCGCGTCGTCGCCAGTTCGCGCGCCACCTCGACGCGATGGGACTGGACAAAGTCAACCGTGGCACCGGTCAGGCGGGCCATCTCCCCTGGATGCGGTGTGACGATCAGATCGCGCCCGTCACGCCCGACCAGACCCGCGGCGTCATCGTCGGCACAGGCAAACGCGTTCAGACCGTCGGCGTCCAGCACGAGCGGCACAGGTGCCCGTTCCACGAGCCCGCGGACCAGCGCTCGGACACCGGCGCCCTGACCAAGTCCGGGCCCGACCACCAGCACGTCGCACCGCTCGGCCAGGACCGTCTCGATGGCATCGGCCGACACCATCCCATCTGCCGTATCGGCGAGCCCGATGGTCATGTACTCGGGCATCAGCGACGCGACCACGGCTTGGCAGGCTCGCGGCGTCGCCACCGTCACGAGCCCGGCACCGGAACGCAGCGCCCCCAACGCCGCCAGTCGTGCGGCCCCCGTCTTGCCGGTCGAGCCGGCGACGACCAGGACGCGACCACACTCGCCCTTGTGCATCTCGTCCGGTCTCGGCCCGACGTGCGGCCGTGCCCATTCGCGTGTGATGACCTCGACACGTGGCCCCTCGACGCTCTCGATAACCGCATCGGGAATACCGATATCGGCGATCACCACGTCGCCGGCGCGTGTCGCCGCCGGTGGCACCAGGAGTGGCAGCTTCGGCGCGCCGAGCGTGACGGTGAGGGTCGCGTCGATCGTCTCGCCGATGAGCCGGGTCGTGTCGGCCGAGAGACCAGAGGGCAGATCGACCGACACGATCGGCACCCCGCACGCGTTGAGGTCCCCAACGACCGTTTTCCAGTGCCCCTCGAGCGGTCGCGCGAGCCCGGTTCCAAGCAGCGCGTCCACCACCACATCGCTGGCCGCAATCTCGTCCAGGTGCGACGCCCACGCATCCGGTTCCGCCACCTCGAGCACGGGCACACCGAGCGCCTCGAGCGCTGACAGGTTGATACGCGCATCCCCCGCGACGTCCGACGTCGACGCCAACAGAAAGACCCGCGTCGTCACGCCGCTGGTCTCGAGCGCGCGAGCCACCACGAAGCCGTCACCGCCGTTGTTCCCCCTGCCACACACGACCGCCACACTGCCGTCACCCTGCACCGGCAGATACTGCTCCATCGCCGCCACGACCTGCCGGCCGGCGTTCTCCATCAACACGGCCGACGGGATCCCGACCTCGTCGATCGTGCGACGGTCGGCATCTCTCATCTGGGCGCTGTTCAGGACACGCATGGAAAGAGGGAGCGCACCGCTGGTTCGACCACTGAGCCAGTCCCCCGCCTATGGTACCCTGTCGCGGCCAGAACGGAGACGTCACGGGTTCGGTGGCAGACGGGACATCGGCTGCGGGCTGCTCTCGGAATACACGGAGCACGATGGACGCAACGGTCAATGTGAACGGCGTCGTGACCGCCGGCGACAAGGCGGTCGTCTCGGTCTTCGACCACGGGTTCCTCTATGGCGACGGGGTGTATGAAACCCTGCGCACATACAACCGCCACCCGTTCTTGCTGGACCGGCATCTCGCCCGCCTCCGAGCCTCCGCCACACGACTCGCGCTCGACGTGCCACCGACGGATCATGACCTCGAGACCAGAATGCGGGACACGATGAGCCGTGTGAACCCCGCGGGAGAGGTCATGCTGCGGATGCTCGTCACACGCGGCGTCGGCGATCTCACCTACGACCCGGCCGCCTGCCCGCACCCCACGATCGTCATCATCGCGCGCCCCCACCGCGACACCCCGGAGGAGGTGATGCGCACCGGCATCCGCGTGGTTCTGGCGAGCGTGCTGAGGAATCATCCCCGCAGCGTGGACCCGAGCATCAAGTCCAACAATCTCCTGAACAACGTCCTCGCCATGCAGGAGGCGATTCACCAAGGGGCCTACGAAGCCATTCTTCTCAATCACAGGGGCGAGCTCGCCGAATGCTCGCAGTCCAACCTCTTCGCCGTCCGGGACCGCGTCGTGCTGACGCCACCCCTCGATGCCGGGCTGCTCGAAGGCGTCACACGAAACTTCTTGTTCGAAGTGGGGCGCGAGATTGGCGTGCCCGTTCGCGAGGCGGTGCTGCGGGAGCCGGACCTGGACTGCGTCGACGAGCTGTTCATCACCAGCACGACCCGCGAGGTGATACCGGTGGTGCAGGTCGGCGAGAGAACGGTCGGGACCGGACGACCGGGGCCGATCGCATCGCGCCTGCTGTCCCGATTCCGCGAGCTCGCCGACGCCCTGACCGGCGGCACCGGCCAAAGCACTTAGCAGCCCGTGGTGAAAATTCCGCTGCATTCGACAGGCGCTGCAATCCGTCTGCCGACGTTACTTCTCGGTCAAATATTGCCGGTATTCTCCCTCGTCGTGCCGTGTCAGCCAGCCGCATCGCCTGTCTCGGTGCGACGCGCGACCTTCTCCACGGACTGCTCGTCCTGATAGGCGTCGACCGGTGGACAGGTGCAGATGAGATTGCGGTCGCCGTGCGCGTTGTCGATTCGTCCAACCGCCGGCCAAAATTTGTTTGCCCGAACGAACGGTCTCGGAAACACCGCCTGCTGGCGGCTATACGGATGCGACCAGGTGTCGGCGCTCGCCTCGTCGACGGTGTGCGGCGCGTTCTTCAGCACGTTGTCGTCGGCATCGGCAACACCGTCGACCACCGCCTGAATCTCGGCGCGAATGGCGACCAATGCCTCGCAGAACCGGTCCAGCTCGTCTTTGGGCTCGCTCTCCGTCGGCTCGACCATCATCGTGCCCGGGACCGGAAACGACACCGTCGGCGCGTGAAACCCATAGTCCATCAGACGCTTGGCAACGTCGAGCTCGGTGATGCCATGGGCCTTGAACTCGCGCAGGTCGAAGATGAGCTCATGCGCCACCCGCCCGTTGGCCCGCGTGTAAAGCACGTCGTAATGTGACTCGAGTTGGGCTTTGAGATAGTTGGCGTTGAGTATCGCCACCTCGGTCGCACGACGCATCCCTGCGCCCCCGAGCATCCGCATGTAGCCATGCGAGATGAGCAGGACGCTCGCGCTGCCCCACGGGGCCGCCGCGATCGCCGAAATTGCCCGCTCCCCTCCCACCGGCACGACCGGATGCCCCGGCAGATACGGAGCCAGGTGCGCCGCCACGGCGATTGGTCCCATCCCCGGACCGCCGCCACCATGCGGAATAGCGAATGTCTTGTGCAGGTTGATGTGACACACGTCAGCGCCGACCGACGCCGGGCTGGTCACCCCGACCTGCGCATTCATGTTGGCGCCATCCATGTAGACGAGGCCACCGCGGAGATGCACGATGTCGCAGACCTCACGGATGGCGTCCTCGAACACGCCGTGCGTCGACGGATAGGTCACCATCAACGCGCAGAGCGTCTCACGGTGCGTCTCGGCCTTGGCACGCAGGTCGGCCACATCGACGTTGCCGTGATCGTCGCACTTGACGACCACGACGCGCATGCCCGCCATTGCCGCGCTGGCTGGGTTGGTCCCATGCGCCGAGGCGGGGATCAAGACCACGTCACGGTTACCAGTCCCCACATCGCGCTGATAGGCCCGAATGACCATGAGCCCGGCAAACTCACCCTGTGCGCCGGAATTCGGTTGCAGCGAGACGGCCGAGAGCCCCGTGACTGCGCACAATGACGCCTCCAGCTCTCGAAACAGCTCCTGATAGCCCTCAGCGGTCTCCATCGGTGCGTACGGGTGAAGTTCGGCGAACTCCGGCCATGTGACCGGACGGATCGCCGAGGCAGCCGTGAGTTTCATGGTGCAGGACCCGAGCGGAATCATCGACGTATCGAGCCCGACATCCTGACGCTCGAGACGCTTGAGATAGCGCATCATTTGCGTCTCGGACCGATGGCTGTTGAACACCGGGTGCGTGAGAAACGGGGACCGCCTGATGAGCGGCTCGGGCCAGTCGGGGGCCACCTCGGCAGGGTCGGTGTCGACGACTGGCGCGGGACGATTCATCGCCCTGGCGAACACCGACACGATCTCGTCGACGTCAGCGCCGGTCGTGGTCTCGTCGAGGGCGATGCCGACCGTGAGCCCGCCCCCATACCGAAAATGGAACCCGGCGGCGAGGGCCTCCTTCTGGAGTCGCGCCACGTTCGCGCTCGGCAGGGAGAACTCGAGGGTGTCGAAGAAGTATGGATGCAGCGGCTCCACACCCACAGCGCACACCCCGTCGGCAAGCCGCCGCGCCAGTCCGTGCACCCGCCGCGCGATGCCACGCAACCCGTCTGCACCGTGATAGACGGCATAAAAGCCGGCCATGTTGGCCAGCAGCGCCTGGGCGGTGCAGATATTCGAGGTGGCGCGCTCCCGCCGGATGTGCTGTTCGCGAGTTTGGAGCGACATCCGATACGCCGGATGGCCATGACGGTCAATGGAGAGCCCGATGACCCGCCCGGGCGTCTGCCGGACGAACTCCTGGCGAGTCGAGAAGAAAGCGGCATGCGGCCCGCCATAGCCCATCGGCACGCCGAATCGCTGAGCGCTGCCGACAACCACGTCGGCCCCCAACTCCCCCGGCGGCGTCAGCAAGGTCAGGGCAAGCAGATCGCTACAGACAGCCACCAACGCGCCAGCCTCGTGAGCGTCGGCGATCACCTCGCCGACAGGCCTGACGGCGCCGTCCGCCGCCGGGTACTGGAGCAGCACGCCGAAGACCCGATCGTCGACCCTCATCTGGGACGGCTCGCCTACCACAACGTCGATGCCGAGCGGAACAGCGCGACCGGTCACAACGTCGATCGTCTGCGGGAAACAAGCCGTGGAGACCAGGAATCGCGTGGCGCCGGGTCGCTTGCGAGCCTGCTGCCGATGCAGCAAGGCCATCGCCTCGGCCGCCGCCGTCGCCTCGTCGAGCAGCGAAGCATTGGCCACCGCCATCCCGGTCAAGTCGGCGACCATGGTCTGAAAGTTGAGCAGCGCCTCGAGCCGACCTTGCGCCACCTCCGCCTGATAGGGGGTATAGGCCGTGTACCACCCGGGGTTCTCAAGAACATTGCGCAGGATCACGCTGGGCAGCTTGGCGCCGTAATAGCCCATGCCGATCATGGAAACGAAAACCCGGTTCCGTTCCGATATGCGCCTGAGATAGGAAATGGTGCCCCGTTCGGTCTTTTCGGCGCCGATATTGAGGGGGGTGCCGGAAATGATG
>JASLOY010000298.1 GCA_030745255.1 Vicinamibacterales bacterium | reverse complement strand
ACGTCTTCAGCACGGCACCGGGTTGCGCCAGCACGACCAAATCGGGCGGTACGCCGAGCGCCTCCGACACCTCCTCCAGAATGCGTTGATGCAACCGGTCACGCGCGGCTGGGGCGGTTTCCCGTGTCTCGGCCACCACGACGAGCCGCTCGGTGCCCAGTGCGGCGTCGGCGATCCCAAACACCGCGATACAGCCCTTCCGGACACCATCGACCGCTGCGACGACGCCCTCGGCCTCGTGCGGGTAGATGTTGCGCCCGCCCTTGATGACGACATCCTTGCGGCGGCCAGTCAAGAACAGCTCCGCATCTGCCAGATATCCGAGATCGCCCGAATCAATCCAACCGTCGTCGGTCGTGATCGCCCGGGTTGCGGCCTCGTTGTGGTAGTAGCCGGCCATCATTGACGGACCACGGAACTGCACGCGGCCTTCGATGCGCTCGGCGACCGCCGCGCCGGTCGGGTCCACGGTCCGGATCTCATGGCGCGGCAGCGGGACACCGCACGAGACGAAGGTGAGCGCGTCGGTGTCGGTGCTTGGTACGGCCTGCCCCGTCAGCTGAAATCCACGTGCGACCCGGTCCACACGCGCCGGGTGCCGGCGTGGCGTGAGGGCGAGACCGACCGAGCACTCGGCCAACCCGTAGACTGGTCGTATCGCATCGGGCCGGAACCCGGCGGTGGCGAACCTTTCGGCAAATCGGCTCACTGTTTCCGGCAGTACGGCTTCCGAGCCGTTGAGCACCACCCGGAGCGAGCTGAGATCGAGCCCCTCGATTTCCTCGTCGCTGACCTTATTGACACACAAATCGAATGCGAAGTTCGGGGCGACCGAGAGTGTTGCCCGATGCGCGTGAATCGTCCACAGCCAACGCGCGGGTCGGGACAGGAACGCGAGCGGCGACAGTATGGCGACCGGGACACCGAAGTACAGCGTGCCGAGCCAGGCTCCGATCAGCCCCATGTCGTGATACAGCGGGAGCCAGCTCACGCCGATGTCGTCCCGGCTGATGTCGAGGCCGTCACCGATCGCGCGGATGTTGGCCAGCAGGTTTGCGTGGGTCAACAGCACGCCCTTCGGCTGCCCGGTGCTGCCGGAGGTGTACTGGATAAGCGCGGGGTCCTCGGCTGTCAGCCAGACCGGCGGTTTCGCCGGGAGCGGTCCGGTGTCATCAGGGGGTGCGGTGAGGTCGTCGAGGGTCGTGACCGCCGTCAGCGTCGGAATCTGTCCGCGCAGGAAACCGGCCAGGCGTTCCACCTCGGCGAATGTGATCATCAGCCGGGTCCCGGCGTTCGACAGGATGCCTACCTGTCGCTGGGCGTATTCGGCGATCCGGTCGGCACGGAATGGCGGGTAGATGGGTACCGGGATGGCGCCGGCCAACAGCGTCCCGAAGAACGCCTGAAAGAAGGCGGCTTCGGTGCGCAGCATGATCGTGACCGTATCGCGTCGCCCGATCCCACGGGCGCGTAGCGCCGCAGCAACCGCCACCGCGTGTCGCCACAGCCGGGCGTAGGTGATGGGCTGCTCCGTGCCGTCGTCCCGACGCAAGAAAACGTGTGTGCGGTCCGGGGAGGTGTGGGCGTGCCACTGAAGCACGTCGAGCAGGGTTGCGGCCGAAGGCGGCGCGGGGGTGCCCGCGCCGACCGGGGCCAGCACCGCGGGCAGTGTTTCGGCGACCGCCGGTTCGGAGACGGCGACCGCCCGCACCAGATCGGCCGGGGTGTCGGCCGTAGCCATCACACTGTCGGCGAGTCGCACGCCGACCCCGCGTTCGATCCGGGTGAGCAGCTCGACGCGCTCGAGCGAGCCAATCCCGAGCTCGCGCTCCAGCGAGTCGTCCGGACCGATACCGGCGATCGGCGAGCCGGGTCTGAGCTCGGTGACCAGTTGTCCGACCAGCTGCAGGATGTGGCGTTCGAGTCCGGCGTGCTCGTCCGGCACGGGGGTGCGTTGCGTCATGGGAGCGGCCGGGCGGGACCCCGCCCGCCGGCGCCATCATACTCCCGCCGGTTCGTGAAACCGGGAAAGAGTCAGGGCCCAGAGGGGCATCTGGGTGTCCTGACTTCTTCGAGAGAACCGTTTCAGTTCGCTTCGATCTGGCTGATTGACCGGATGACGATCGTATCGCGGGGCACGTCACGCTGGTTGCTCTTGTTCGTGGTGCGGGATCGCCCGATCTTACGAACCACGTTCATGCCTTCGGTGACGCGGCCGAACACTGCATACCCGAACCCATCCGGGGTGCTGTTCTTGTGGTTGAACATGGCGTTGTTGTCGAGGTTGATGAAGAACTGCGCGCGTGCGCTGTTCGGATCGGCGAGGCGGGCCATCGCCACCGTGCCTCGACTGTTCTGCAGGCTGTTGGAGGCCTCGTTCAAGATCTGTCCGCGTAGTCCTTCGATCCTCGGGCTGATCGCGTCGTCCCCCTCCGCGACGTAGCCCCCGCCCTGAATGATCACGTCGCGGATCACACGGTGAAAAATGGTTCCGTCGTAGTAGCCCGCCTGCACATACATCAGGAAATTGACGACGGTCGCAGGCACCTTGTCCTTGAACAACTCCATTTCGAAGTCGCCCTCGCTCGTCTCCACGAGCACCATGGGGTTGGGAGGGGCGTCCTGCGCCAAGATCGGGGTGGCAAAGACCCCGACCAGCGCCCACGTCAGCAATACGGTCAGCGTGCGTAGAGACACAACGTATTCCTTTCCAAGTTCGCCACACCCAGTCGTGCGGCGTGTTGCTAATCTATGTAAGGGACGTGATACGGGCTCGCTATTTCACAGTAATCGAGCGGATTTCGACCGCCGTATCTGGTACATCCTGATGTGGCCCACGCCTACCGGTTGCGACACCCTCGATCTTGTCGACGACGTCCAGGCCGGCGGTGACGCGGCCAAACACCGCGTATCCGTAGGCATCGGGTGTGATTCCGCTGTTGTTGAGCCCATTGTTGTCGACGGTGTTGACAAAAAATTGGGCGGTCGCGCTGTCGACGACCGTGGTCCGAGCCATCGCCAGGGTCCCGCGATCGTTGGTCAGCCCGTTTCTCGCTTCGTTCTTGATGGGGGGGCGCGTCGGCTTTTCCGTCAAGCCGGGCGTTAGGCCCCCACCCTGGATCATGAAGCCCTTGATGACACGATGGAAGATGGTGCCGTTGTAATGTCCGCTCTCGATATACTGCAGGAAGTTCTCGACCGAGAGCGGCGCGTTGGCTCGGTCGAGCTCCGCGGTGATGGTTCCCAAGCTGGTCTCGATCGTGACGACCGGGTTGGCGCTGTTCTGGGCGGCGGCATCCTCGCTGGTCGCGGCCATTGCGAGGCAGCACGTAACGAGGACAACCAGTTTACGAACCGACATGGGGGGGTTCCTCCATCCAGCGATCACACATCACATATTCAAAATTTGGTATCTTTGATCCAAACAACCGGAGAACCACGCATTCCCGGTCAGCATCGCGGAACCGTGCCCACGCTTTTTCTGAGCAAGGGCTCGTTCGCCGGCCCAGGCCCCGAGTATGCATAATTCGCGGTCGGGCTGTCCAGTATCCACTCGGCGGCGCCGTGCAGAGCCGGAGCTGGTGACACCAACCACATGAGCGTGCTCGACCGATTTCGCGGGCAGCCAGAATGGCAACATGAGGACCCATCGGTCCGGGCGTCCGCGGTGGACGATCTCGAGGATGATGCACAGGAGCTGCTGACGTCGATCGCCACAGAGGACGCCGACCCCGAAGTCCGCTCGGCCGCCGTGGTCCGGTTGTCCGATCCGGCGGCGTTGGGGCGGATCATCCAGACCGATCAAGTGGCAGACGTCCGCGCTGACGCGGCCGCGATACTGCGCGGAATGGCCGTCGACGACACCAACCCTGAGCGTGCCAGGGTCGCACTGGCCGGCCTGTCCGAGGCGCGCGATTTTGGCGAGGTGGCGCGCGTGGCCGGGCTTGAGTCGATCAGCGTCTCGGCGCTCGAGCGGCTCGACTCCCAGAAGGCAATCAGCGCGGTGGCCCGCCGGGCCGGGCACGCGGTTACACGTCGCATGGCGCTCTCGCGGTTGGACGACCGGGACGAGCTGCTGGCCGTCGCTGTGAAGAGCGATCATAAGGACGTGGCACTGGCTGCTTTCGAGCGTCTCGCCGCCGGCGGGGCGGAGAATCGCGACCTGTTGGAGACGATGGCCGTGCGGGCCCGCAGCAAGCCGGTGGCGCGTCGCGCGAAGACGGCGCTGACCGCGCTCGATGGGCAACCAACGCCGCCCTCGCCCGAGGAGCTCCACCAGCGACGAGAGCGGCTCTGTGAGAGCGTCGAGGCGCTGGTGAGCATCGACGATGTGGAACTGCTGAGCGACGAACTGGCCGAAGCAGAACGGGAATGGTCGTCGTTCGACGGGGCAGAGCTTGTGGCGCCCGCGCTTGCTGGCGGCAGCGCCGGGGCAGGGCAAGAGAGACAGACCGAGCTGGCCGCCGCTGTGACTGAGCGGTGGGCCGGCGCCGTCAAGCGGGTCCGCGAGCAGCTGGACCGTCTGGACCTGGCACGGAGCGAGGATGATCGCCGGCGCAGAACGCGCAGCGAGGTGCTCGCCGCGCGGGCCGCGCTGTGCGAGCGCCTGGCTGCAGTGGTCGCCGACGAGTCATGCGACGCGACAGTCAGGACGGCCGAGGTCGCGAAAGCCCGCGCCGAGTGGCGGGTGCTGCCCGCGGTGCCGGATGTCGAGCGCGGAAAAGTCGGGGGTGAGGCGCCCGGCCCCGGCTCCGGACCAAGCATGGCTCAGCGCTTCGAGGAGCTCGTGGGGCACGTCGAGGCGCAGGTGCAGCGGCAGGGTTCCGCCACCGAGCGCATCGCCCGTCTCGCCGAATTGGCCAGTGCCCTCGAGACAATCAGCCAGACGGACGAGCTCGACGATCTGAAGAAGCGCTGGCCCGGAACGCACGCCGAGTGGACAGAACTGTTTCGGGCGTCGTCGCTGGACGAAGTGGGCGATCTCGGGCCACGGGTCGAGGCGGCTGAAGCCCGCCGGGTCAAGCGCCTGGCTGAGGCCGGCGAGGAACGCAAGCGGCGCGAGCGGGCGAATCTCGCCAAGCAGCGGCGACGATGCGATGAGCTCGAGCAGGCGCTGGTCGACGAGACGCTCGAGCTCAACGACGCCGAGCGCTGGTTGCGCCTGGCGCGGTCCCTGCCGGGCAACTTGGGGCGGTTGCCGAGCCGGGAGGACCGTG
>JASLOY010000297.1 GCA_030745255.1 Vicinamibacterales bacterium | reverse complement strand
GCGGGCGTCCGTGTGGTGATGGAGCCCCTCGCCGATGTACACGCGTCCACCTGCGAGCACGGGCGACGAGAAGCCCTTATAGGCCGTCTTGAAGCTCCAAAGCGGGGCGCCGTCCGTCGCGTCGATGCAGTGGATCAGGCCAAAGGCCAGGAAGGTGGAGCCGCCGCTCGAGCTCACGTAGAGTCGGTCCCCGAAGACGGAGGGCGAGGAGTAGAGCTCCGCCAGGCGAAGCACCTGCTCGCCCAATTCCGCGGTCGCGGACGCGACGATCGGGCCCGCCGCGTCGTATGGATTCCCCGACCGCGCCAAGTCACCACGAAACGTCGGCCACGAATCCGCCAAGACCGAAGGCGCGGCCTGGCCGGGATGCAGCCGTCCGGCGCCCCCGGGGACAGCGCGTCCGTCCAGGAGGAACACGGCCGACGTGATCGCTGCCCCGACGAACAGCGCGCCGACCACGCTGCCCGTCTTGTGCTTGGACACGAACCCGCGCCACGCGGCCAGTCTCGTCCTCCACCCGCGCACACTGAACAGCGCCCCGAGGCCCACGGCAGCGGCGACCAGCAACTGGGGCAACAGCGCGATGAGGCTTTGCAGCGGCCCCATCAACTCCGGGATGACAGCATACGTCGTCTGGACGCCAACGAAGAGGAGCAACGCGGCGATCAGACATGCCATCATGCGGTGGCGGATCAACTGCCGCCCGTGCGGCGCATCGCCCAGTGCACGCCGTAGTGGATCAGGTTTTCCATCAGGGGACGGTTCGCCTCCACGGACTGTGGTTGGTCGTTCCTGAGCGCGGCGATGAGGTAAAGACCGTCTCCATGCCGCAGCTCGGCCAAGACGACGTTCTGTCCGTCCTCGGTCCGAAGCGCTACGGAGTACTTGTCGCTTGGGTTCTTCCATGCGTCATCGATGATGAGGCGGCCGACATCAACACGTCGTGGCTCGGCTAGCAGGTTCTCCAAGGTGCCCGCGCTGCGCACAGGCATTGGGTTGATCTCGGACCCCTCGATCTGCCCGGGCGTCCACCCTGTGCGCATCGGCTGGTCTACATCGTAGTCTTGACCCGACACGATCACGACGCCGCCTCCCTGAACGAAGGCCTGGATGCGGTTTTCGGTGGACGGGTTTAGGTGGTGACCATTGCGGTCTATCTCGCGGAACCCGAGCCACAGGATATCCGCGTCGTCCAGGCCGGGCAGCCCGGTGTCGCTCGTCTCCGTCACGGACAGCCGCCACTGACCGACCTTGCCCATGCTTCGCAGAGCGTCGACTTCGTGGGCTGACCCGCTGCCGCCGAGGGCGAGCACCTTTGTCGGCTTGGGGGCGTGGGTCATTGCCCAGCGCACTCCGTGGTGCAGCAGGTTCTCCATCAGAGGTCGGTTCGCCTCGACCGACTGCTGTCCGTCGTTTCTCAGGGCGGCGAGCAGGTAGAGGCCGTCTCCGTGCGGCAGTTGCGCGAGCACGACATTCTTGCCGTCCTCGGTCTGAAGGCCAACCGCGTACTTTGCGCTCGCATTTGCCCACGCGTCGTCGATGGCAATCTGTCGCGGATCAACCTGCCGAGGCGACCGAAGTAGCTCCGCCAGACCCCCAGAGGCGGTGACAGGCATCGCGTTGATCTCGGAGCCTTCGATGGCCTCTGGCGTCCATCCCGTCCGCATCGGCTGGTCGACGTCATAATCCTGTCCCGAAACGATGACAACGCCGCCTCGCTCCACGAACGCCTGGATGCGGTTCTCGGTGGCTCGCCGCAGGTGATGGCCGTTGCGATCGATCTCGCGGAAGCCCAGCCAGAGGACGTCCGCGTCCTCGAGCAGGGGCAAGTTCGCATCACTTGTCTGCCGCAGCGACAGCTTCCACTCCCCGACATCGGCGACCTTCCGCAACGCGCCGACTTCGTGCGTTGACCCGGTTCCTACGAGCGCCAGCACTCTGGCCCCGTCGGTCGCGCCGAAGCCTTCGACTCCCGACGCCTCCGCCATGACGATATCCTGAAGCTGCGCGACGCTTCCCTGATACGTCCGAGGCATGTGGATCTCGATGTGTGTGTAGTTCCACCACACCTTGCTGAGATCCGGCTTCGCCTGACCGAATGCCTGGAACCACGTGTTGTTCGTATACACCAGGCACGCGAGGCTGCCACCCTTGTTCTCGTAGAACACGATGGCGGGTTCCTTCTCACGCGTCTTGTCGAGCAGCATCGCCGGGCTTGTCTTCCCCTTCACGACTTGCCCGACCGCGGCGTTCACCTTGATCCGTTGGAACTCCGGCCGACCCTTTATGTACCGATCTACGGCGAGGATAACCCTCTGCTTGCCCCGGTCGACCGACTCAACGCTGCCGAAGAGGATGTGCGTGGACTCTTCGATGACCTCTTCGATGGAGTATTGGCGACTTATGAAGGCGAAGGCGTCGCTGACGGCGATTGCCGTAAGAAGGACTACCCAAGCGAGTCTCTTCATCCCGGTCCTTTCTCCGTAGGGTCAGTAGCGGATCGTGAATGTCTCGTATTGCTCGGAGGACGGGAGATCCTCGGTCTCCATGCTTCGGACCTCCGCCGCTGACGGGCCGGCTTCGAGTCTACGCATCATTTCAGCGAGCACAGCGTGTCTTCCCTCAGCCAGGGCTTCGACGCGACCGTCCGTCAGATTGTGGACGTACCCGGTCACCCCGAGCATCTCCGCCTGCTCTTGCGTGAAGGCGCGGAATCCGACCCCCTGCACCTGGCCGGTAAGCAAGACGCGGCGGGTGACGGGTCGCGAGGCGTCGAAGATGAGCGTCAGCGGCGCGCCCGGCTCCGGGAGCGTCCGCTCGTTCGCTCGGTAGCTGGTCTCGTCCATGGCGGCTACCAGTGGATTCTGCAAAAGAACCGAGAGGTCCGACTGGTGCGTCGAGATGACGTTTCCGGTCATCTCCGCCTGGAGGACCTGTTCCTCGGTTTCCGGGTCTTCCATCATACGCGAGCCGGTGAATATCCAGTCGGTACGCGCCATTGGGCGCGCCGCGTTCGTGTTGTATATCAGATCCTCGGCGCGCATCCGGACCGGCGTTCCTGTCGCGGTGGCCCACTCGACCATGAGTGTGAGCATTGGGCCTTGCGGCGCGACCGGGTTGTCTTCCGCGTCGTACGTCGCGGGCGATCCCGGGGTCAGTCCGACCTGTAGCAGGCCATCGTAGATCTCACGTGGCGAGGCGTCCAGAACGAGGATGCTCTCGTACGACTTCCCGCCCTGCGAGCAGGCCAGGTACTCGATGGCTCCCTCGAGGACGGCGTGCGCGCCTAGTTCCGTCGAGATCGTAGCGCCGACGCGTACCGCGCGTTCCTCCGCTGACACTTCCACCGAAGACATCGCGCGGAGTGTTAGCAGCATCAGCGCCACGGCCGTCCCGGCACGCATCATGGGGAGATCTCCAATGGAACCGGAGAGAACGAGGAAGCCACCATATCGACGCGTCCATAGCAGGCAACACAGCTAGCCGTCTCCGCCGCCAAACGCGCGGAGACCAATTGCGGACGCATGCCGGAGCATACTACGCGGGTGGACCGTGAATTGTAAAACCTGCGGGAACAGTCTGGTAAAAGAGCGTTTCCCGGCGGAGGGACGACGGGCGGCACAGCATGGAGCCCGTGGCATCCTGAGCTGCTGCGTAGCATCAGATGCCGTCGTGCATGTCCAGTCGGTCCACTCGGTACCGAATTCATGCCCGCGCAACCCCTACGTAACATGCGGGATTGCATATCGTGGGATAGTTTGTAGTTGTGGTCTCGGGCCATATCGTAGTGGTCGCGCAACAGGAGGGGAGCGCTTGCGGATGAAGCGCCTGACGATCGCTCTGACGTGCGTCGCGCAGCTGTTCATCTTCGCGGACGGCGCGAGCGCGAGGCTGATGCTGAGAGGCAACGCCATCAAGGTACCGCTGGCGGCGGGGCGAAACCTGCTCGCCGCTGCGGTCTTCAACGACGCGCCAGACAGCACGGACCTGACGTTGATCGTTCAGATCAAGCTGGACGGCAAGATCGTGCTCGACGAAGGCCACCCCTGTAGGGCGATCATTCCCGTCCGGGACATTCCCAATGATGACGACCCGACAGGCTGGACACAGCCAGAGTTCGACGACTCGGGTTGGCAGGCTGGGGCGTACGGCGTTGGCTACGCGGATGACGACGACAATACGCGCGTCGGCGACGGCGACCACGCGGCCGTGTACACGCGCGCCGTCTTCGAAGTTGTCGATCCCAGTCCGACAAGCATGCTGATCGTGGGCGCTGACTTCGACGACGCCTGCGTCATCTGGATCAACGGCGTCGAGGTCGCTCGCGAGTCGGGCACGGACATTCCTAAGGCCCCCGAATGGGACTCTTGGACGGATCGCGGTAGCGGCCACACACACGAAGCCAGCAAGACGAATCCGCCGCGGTACGAGGTCGTGGAACTGCCCGTCGACGTCATCCCCGCGCTGGATATCGCGCACGCCGTTCCGCCGCCGAAGGAGCGGCAGGCCCGGCCCGCTCCCGCGCGACGGAACAATGAAGCCCCGAGCGACGTCGAGTGGCTGCGAAGCGAGGTGGGCGACGGCGCTCTCGCGCACCACGCGGACGGCCGCATCTACCTGACCGAGCTATCCGCCGCGGAGACACTGCACGTCGGCAATGGCGACCAGCCGGAGTTCTCTCCCGACGGCACGAAGCTCGCTTGGATCGACGGGAGCACGGTTAAAGGGCGCACGCGCAAAGGGGACGGGACTGTGCATGTCATAGCTCGGGAAGTCGAGCGAAGCGGTGGCGTTCATTGGCTGTCCAACGTGGAGGTAGCGGTGATCCTGCGCAAGGGGTCATCGGGGCCGAAGTGGTTCCGCGTGTCATTGGACGGCAGCATGCGCGACGTACCTGAGCTGACTGCCCTCGGCACAGGCGGCAATGAGTGCGACGTGAAGCTGGGTGCCGACGGGGTATGGTCGTACGTAGCCAAGCGTGCGTGGGCGACCTCCGATGGCAGGCGCGGCAAGGTTGCGGGGACGTGCTCTGTCAGTCTGTCTCCCGCTGGCCGGTCGGTTACTTCTCTCCACGGCGACCACAAGAAGTTCTCAATCGAGGCGATACGCCCCGGCGGCATCGACCGAACTGGACGATGGCCGTACAGAGGCGGATTCGACAACCATCGCTGGGCGTCTAGCGATGCGCGATATATCGTCGTGGTCGACGAAGTCGACCAGGAC
>JASLOY010000296.1 GCA_030745255.1 Vicinamibacterales bacterium | reverse complement strand
TGTACGCCCGGGACGAGGCAGGCAACGAGGCGGAGATCGAGTTCGACCATCGCATTTTTCCTCAGCGATTTCGGCGGTCGCGCATCACGGTCGGCGACAGCTTCCTCGAGCAGGTGGTGCCGGACATCGTCGCGCGGAGCGATGAGTTCCACACACTGCCGCTGCCGCCCGACGCCGGGCTGCTGGAGCAGTATCTGGCGATCAATGGCGGGCTCCGGCGTATCAACGCCGAGCAGATCATGGCGATCGCGGCGGACACCGCAGAGGAGCAGCTGTGGACCGAGCCGTTTCGCCAGCTCGGTAACTCGCAGGTGGAATCTGGGTTCGCCGATCATCGTACTTACATCCATGACGGGAGCGAAGTCGACCAACAGATCCATCTCGGGTTCGACCTGGCGGCAACCGCCAACGTCGCGATTCTCGCCTCCAACACAGGTCGGGTCGTCTGGGCCGATTACCTCGGCATCTATGGGAACTGCGTGATCGTCGACCACGGGATGGGGCTGCAATCGCTGTATGCGCACTTGTCCTCGATTGCCGTCGGCACCGGCGACACCGTGTCGATGGACGACGAGCTGGGACGCAGCGGAACAACCGGGCTCGCAGGAGGCGACCATCTGCACTTCGCCATCCTGCTACACGGCTGGCCGATCACGCCGATGGAGTGGTGGGACTCGCACTGGATCGAGGACAGAATTACCCGCAAGATACGCGCGGCGTCGTGACGGGTATCCGGCGAACCGACCGCTCTTTAGTTTACACGCCCCTGACCGTGTGATAATTATTACGGTTGGAGTAACCGGGTTACTGTCGCTCTATACATTTCCCCGGGTCGGGCGGACGCTCAGCGCGACCCGAACATCTACAAACCGAATCGAATAACGTGTTCAGGAGAATCTCAATGCAGCAGCGAAATCTGTGGACGGTCCTTTCCCTTTCCCTTCTCGTGATGGCGGCGGCGGTGGCCTGTGGCGGCGGTGGCGACAGCGGCGGTGGCGCAGCGCCCGCGGCGACCGCACCGGCTGCACCGGCCCCGGCGGCGTTCGACCCGGCCACCGCCGGCAACCTCACCGGCATGGTGATGCTCGACGGTGAGCTGCCGGCAGCCGAAGAGCTCATGATGAGCTCCGACCCGGTGTGCGTGATGAACGCGAGCAACACGATGTCGAGCACGTTTGTGGGCAGCAACGGCCACCTCGGCAACGTCTTCGTCTACGTCAAGGAAGGGCTCGAAGGACGGAGCTTTCCGGCCGCGAGCGGCACCGTGGTGCTGGACCAGCAGGGCTGCCGCTATACGCCCCACGTGCTTGGCATGCGTGTGGGTCAGACGCTCGAAATTACCAACAGTGACCCAACGCTCCACAACATCCATGCGACCCCGACGGCCAACGACGAGTTCAACATGGGACAGCCCATTCAGGGCATGAGGTTCGAGCAGTCGTTCGACACCGCCGAGGTCATGGTGCCATTCAAGTGCGACGTGCACGGTTGGATGAACGCCTACATCGGCGTCCTCGATCACCCCTATTTTGCGACCACCGCCGAAGACGGAATGTTCGATATCAACACGCTGCCGCCGGGCGACTATGTCATCGAAGCCTGGCACGAGCAGCTCGGCACCCAGACCCAGAACGTGACAGTGACCACGGGTCAGACCGCCGAAGTCTCGTTCACGTTCAGCGCGCCATAAGACCGACCGTCATTGAAGATTGAAGCACGATTCGAGACGGATAATGGATGACAGACCGGACGTCGCCTGAACGCGCGGCGTCCGGTCGCTCCGACCCGAGACGACCACTCGGCTTCCGGACGTGTTCCGACCCTCGCCCGGTTGCGCTATGACCTGGCTTCACCGCTACGCCCGGCTCGTCTGTGCGGCCACCCTGCTGCTCATCACCGCAGGGGGCATGGTCACCAGTACCGGCTCTGGCCTGTCCGTGCCGGACTGGCCGAGCACCTACGGCTACTTTATGTTCGCCTTCCCGCTGTCCAAAATGGTGGGCGGCATCTTCTACGAACACGGTCACCGGATGATCGCGTCGGCCGTCGGGCTGCTGACGATTGGGCTGGCGGTCTGGCTGTGGCGGGTCGAGCCGCGCCAGTGGATGAAACACCTCGGCGTTGCCGCGCTGGTCGCCGTCACGCTTCAGGGTGTGCTGGGCGGCATCACCGTGCTCTACTTCCTGCCGACCCCGATATCGGTCTCGCACGCCGGTCTAGCGCAAGTCTTCTTTTGCCTGACCATCGGGCTCGCGCTGTTTACATCCGCGGGCTGGCGCCGTAGCGGCGCGCTCGACACGCACGAACCGGTCATCCGCGACTCGACCTTGGTCACGCTCGCAACCGGGCTCCCGGCGCTGGTCTATGTCCAGATCCTCATCGGCGCCACGATGCGGCACACCGGCGCCGGCCTGGCGATTCCCGATTTCCCTCTCGCCTTCGGCCGACTGGTGCCGCCGCAGTGGAGCTTCGCGATCGCCGTCCACTTCCTGCACCGCATCGGCGCGGTGGCGACGGCTCTCCTGATACTGGCGATAGCGAGGCATCTGCTGCTGCATCACAGCGCGCGGCGTGACCTGATCCGACCAGCGTGGGCACTGGTCCTGCTGGTGCTGACCCAGATCGGGCTGGGCGGCTGGACGGTGCTGAGCGAGCGCGCTCCGGTGATCAACACGGCGCACGTGGCCACCGGCGCCATGGTGCTGGGCACGGCACTGGTCCTCGGGTTGCGTGTCAACCGGCACCGGTTTCCCGATGCGCGCCAGAATGAGTGGCGCTCACACCGCGCACCCCGAATCGCAACCGAGCCGGCACGTCCGGGGGCGCCTATATGACGAGTGGTGCGGTCGGCGTGGCCGAACAGCGCGACCGTCTCGCCGATTTCGTCGCTCTCACCAAGCTACGGCTGAACTCCCTGGTCGTCGTGACGACCGGTGTCGGGTATCTCGTGGGACGCGTCGGGGGAATCGACCCGGTCGTCTTCGCGAACACGACCATCGGCGCGACACTGGTGGCCGGGGGAGCCGCCGCGCTCAACCAGGTCGCCGAACGCGATCTCGACGAGCGCATGCTCCGGACGCGAGACCGGCCAATACCAGCCGGGCGGCTGCAATCCACTGACGCCATCTGGCTTGCGGCGCTGCTCTCGATCACAGGGCTGGCTCAGCTGGCGTTCGGTGTAAACCTCACTGCCGCCGTCGTGGCGTTTGCCGCCCTCGTGAGCTACGCCGGCATCTACACGCCGTTGAAGCGATGGACGCATTGGGCCGTCCTGGGAGGGGCGGTACCGGGCGCCCTGCCGGTGGTCATTGGCTGGGCCGCCGCCGCTCCGCTCTCGGCCGGTGCCTGGGCGCTGTTTGCCATCGTCTTCGTCTGGCAGCTGCCGCACTTCCTGGCGTTGACCTGGCTGTATCGCATCGACTTCGAGAGGGCGGGTCTACCGCTACTCTCGGTAACGGACCCGAGCGGTCAGCGCACCGCTCGGCATCTGCTCGTCTACACAACACTGCTGGTGCCGGTCAGTATCGCGCCCACATGGCTCGGCCTGGCGGGTCTCGGCTACGCAGCCGGTGCAACGACCCTGACGGTCGCCTTGCTCCTCCTTGCGACGCGGTTCGCCGCCGACCGATCCACCGACCGCGCCCGAGTCCTGTTCAGAGCGACGCTCTTCTACCTACCGCTCGTCTGGGGGCTCCTGCTGCTGGACACCGCCGGCTGAGACGAAGCACAACCGACTCGATCCCCCCAGGCAGCGGAGCACGATGGCGATGCTCGATGTCACGACCCTCCCGGCGGTCAACGCCACACTGAACAGCCTCGCGGCACTGCTGCTGGCGACTGGATACGTGCTGGTTCGCCGTGGGAGCGTCCGACAGCACCGGATGTGCATGCTCGCGGCGTTCACCACGTCGGTACTGTTCCTGGTGTCCTATCTCGCCTATCACGCGCAGGTCGGTTCGCAGCCGTTCACCGCTCAGGGCCCGGTCCGGATCGTCTACTTCACCGTGCTCATCTCGCACATCACGCTGGCGGCGCTCATCGTGCCGCTGGCACTGGTGACGCTGCGGCGCGGTCTGCGACGGAACGACGCGCGGCACGTCGCCATCGCACGGTGGACACTGCCAATCTGGCTGTATGTGTCGGTGACCGGTGTGGTCGTCTACTGGATGCTGTATCAGATGTAGAGTGAAGTTCCAGGGGGGCAGGACGCAGGAGCAGAATAGACCGGTGGCTTCGCCTGAGAGCGGTTTAGTTGTCGTAGAGGAGGTAGGGAACGGTCAACCGCCGCCACGCCGTCTCACCCTCTGCCCATCCCGCGGCGATTTCCCAGGGCGGATCCCCGGCGCGAATGCGCGTCAGCATGTCGCGTGACCCGAACAGCCTCGCCACCGCATCCAGGTCGAACTGGTCGCCATACAGGCGATAGAGAGCCGCCGCCACCTCGAGACCAAGACGCACCGGTCGCACGGCGTCACGCCCGGTGACGACAAAGAACACTCCGTCGCAAAGCTCGCCGGCGAATCGGCTCGCATTCGGGCGAAACCGAAGCGGATAGACACGCACGCCTGGCAGTCGCCGCGCGTTGAGCTCGCGCGCCAGCTCGGCGCCGTCGATCCACGGTGCCCCAATTTGCTCAAACGGAGTATCGGTGCCGCGCCCCACCGACAGGTTCGCTCCTTCGATGGCGCCGATGCCCGGATAGAGCAACGCCTGGTTGAGATTGCGCAAGTTCGGCGACGGGTTCACCCACCTCAGCCCGGTCTGGTCGAACCAGCTCGCTCGGCGCCAACCCCGCATCGCGACGACCTCCAGATCGGCGCCAATCCCGCGCTCGGCATTGAAATTGAAGAGCCGGGCCAGCTCGCCCAGCGTGAGGCCATGACGCACCGGCGACGGAAAATAGCCGGTGAACCCGGTCGCCGACTCGTCGAGCATCGGGCCCTCCACGTCGACACCTCCGATTGGGTTGGGCCGGTCCAGCACCAGCACGCGCAACCCTTGCGCCGCCGCCTCCTCGAGCAGATAAGCCATCGTGGTCGCGTAGGTGTAGAACCGCGCCCCGACGTCCTGCAGATCGACCACCAGGGTGTCCAGGCCCTGCAGCATCTCGGCCGTCGGCCGGCGCGTCTCTCCGTAGAGCGAGTGAATAGGCAGTCCGGTACGCGCGTCCAGACCCGACGAGACCGGGCCATCGATCACCCCGCGGATGCCGTGCTCCGGGCTGAAGAGGGCCACGAGCTCGACGCCGGGCGCGG
>JASLOY010000295.1 GCA_030745255.1 Vicinamibacterales bacterium | reverse complement strand
CGATGGGGAGCGCGAGGAGGGTCTGTTCTTCACCTGGACGCCCGATGAGATCGCCGCAGTCCTCGACGAGGAGCCGGCGCGCGTTGTGTCCGCGTATTACGGGGTGACCGACGACGGCAACTTCGAGGGCCGATCGATTCTGCATACCCCACGCCCACTGCCGGGCGTGGCAGCCGAGCTCGACATTCCGGAGGACTCGCTGCGCCGGACGATCGACGAGGCGCGGGAGCGGCTCTACGCGGCGCGGGCCACCCGTCCGCCGCCGCTTCGCGACGACAAGATCCTGACTGCCTGGAACGGTTTGATGATCTCGGCGCTGGCCCAGGCTTCGCTCGTGCTCGACGAGCTGCGGTATGCCGAGCGCGCGTCGCGCGCCGCCGGCTACCTGCTGGACACGCTCAGGCAGGATGGCCGGCTCTTGCGCGCGTCGCTCGACGGTGTCGCGCGACACAGCGCCTATCTCGACGACTACGCGTTTCTCATTGCCGGTCTGCTCGACTTGTACGAGGCGGACGGCGATCTGCGCTGGCTCGACGAGGCGCTGGCGCTCGATGCGGTGCTCGAACGGGACTATGAGGACAGCTCCGGTGGCGGGTTCTTCCGGACCGCGTCCGATCAAGCTTCGCTCCTCACCAGAGAGAAGCCGACCTTCGACGCTGCCGAGCCATCGGGTAACTCCGTGGCGTTGCTCAATATCCTGCGACTGAATGAACTGACCAGCGGCGACCGCTACCGGGTGCGCGCCGAGCGCGCGTTCGAGGCGTTCGGGGCGGTGCTGGCCGACAGCCCGGCAGCGGTGTCGGAGATGCTGCTGGCGGTCGACTTTCAGCTCGACACGCCGAAAGAGATCGTGCTGGTGGTGCCGACCGGCCGGGACGACGCGGCGCCGTTTCTGGCCGCGCTCGGGGCGCAATTCCTCCCCAACCGGATCCTGACGGTCGTCGGCGACGGTGCGGAGCTCGAGCGGCACGCGCAGGTCATTCCGCTGCTGGACGGGAAGACCGCGCGGAACGGGCAGACCACCGCCTACGTCTGCGAGAACCGCATCTGCGACCTGCCGACGACCGACCCGGCGGTCTTCGCGACACAGATTGCCACCGTGCATCCGTTGGATCCGCCCGACTAGAAAGGCGGCTCCAAGGAGGCAGCGGTGGGCTTCGCCAGCTTCCGCTTCAGTGGGCGCCCACGCGCTACCCCGGGCCAATGGCCCACAGATGTTGGTCGGTTCGAATGTAGAGCCGGCCGTGCGCGATCGCCGGGGAGGCGAGCGCCCGCTCGCCGAGCGGATTCCTGGTCACAATCCGCGCGTCTGGCCCCGCCTCGAGCACGACCGTCTCTCCGTCCTCGTTGAGCAGGAAGATGTGCCCGTCGGCCGCGACCGGCGACGAGGTGTAGACCCCATTGAGCCGCGTGCGTGAGACAGACTCACCGGTTGCCGGTTCGGTGATGGTCAGCATGCCGTTTTCGGTTGCCATATACAGGAGTCGGCGGTAGAGCAGCAGCGATGAGACATACGGCGCGCCGGTTGCCCGGCGCCAGCGGACATGCGTGGCGTTGACGTCGCCATGTCCCCCGATGTCCACAGACAGATACGGCCCGCTCGAATACCCCCGTGTGCTGTAGAGTACGCCGTCCTCGTAGACCGGCATCGCCGTCGCCAGATCGACGGGCCTGCCGGCTCGCCAGCGTTCCGCGCCGGTCTTCGGGTCATATGCGTCGATCCACCGGCTCGAGTTGACGATCAACTGGTCCCCATCGACTGCCGACACGACGAGCGGGGTGCTGTAGGCGCGAAGGAGCGGGCCCCGGTCGACCAGCCATCGTTCCTCGCCGGTGGCGGTGTCGAGGGCCAGCAAATAAGCGGCCTCCGGATGGTCACATTGCAAAATCACGAGGTCGTCGTAGAGCTGCGGAGAGCTGCCATGACCCCAGAGCACGTCGAACGGCGCGTACTCCTGGCCGATGTGACGCGACCACAGCTCTTGTCCTTCGAGGTCCAGGGCGACCACTTGCCCATTGCCGAACCAGGCGAAGAGCCGCTCGCCATCTGTGACCACGCTGGGTGTCGCGAGGTTGTGGTTGCGGTGCACCGCCGGAATGCGCCCTTCGGCTGCCAGGCGATGCTCCCACTCGATACGGCCGTCCGCGCGCCGGAACGCCTGCACCACGAGTGTCACGCCGTCGTCCGGCCCGCGGCTGGAAGCCCGGCGGATGCCCGGGAACTGCGCGCCGCGCTCGTCGATTGGACCACTGCCAAGCTGGGACGTCAGAAAGATGCGATCACCCCAGACGACCGGTGTCGATGTGCCAAGTCCCTCGAGCGGCGCCCGCCACGCGATGCCGTCGTCAGAGCTCCAAGTGGTTGGGATGCCGGTTTCCTCTGAGACGCCAAGACCGTTCGGCCCGCGCCACTGCGGCCACTGCTGGGCGGCGACCGGCTCGGCGGTCGCCAGCATAGCGACCACGTTCAGGGCGAGCACTAGGCGTGTCATGGGCAGCAGCGGCGAGCATAGCAGAGCTGCCGGCCGACCCGGTCTTGACACGGCGAGGCGATGCGAGTCAGATCGGGCATTCGATGCACAAATTCCAGAAATCTCATGGAGGATACACTCATGGCAATTGCAGACGCGTTGATCGGTGAGCTCGAACAGGAGGGCGCGACCGCTCGGCGGGTCCTCGAGCGCGTGCCGGGCGACAAGCTGACCTGGAAGCCACACGACAAGTCGATGTCATTGGGGCGGCTTGCGCTGCATGTCGCGCAGGTCCCCGGATTCGTCGGTGCCCTCGCCGTACAGAATCCTGCTGCGTTTCCCGAATCAACGTAACCAAACGAGGCGTCCTCGGCCGAGCAGCTTCTGTCAGCGCACGATGAGGGTCTCGCCCAGGCGAAGCAGATCGTGCAGGGATTCGATGACGCGGCGATGATGGAGAGCTGGTCGGTCACCGCAGGTGGCAAGACGCTGATGACGATGCCGCGAATCGCCTTCCTGCGCGCGCTCATGCTGAACCACTGGTATCACCATCGGGGCCAGCTCTCGGTGTACCTGCGTCTGCTCGATGTGCCGGTGCCGTCGATCTACGGGCCCAGCGCTGACGAGAATCCGTTCGGGTGACGCGAAGAAGTCAGAAGTCAGAAGGTCGACGCTTGACGGAACGACGGAGTGGACGATGAAGCGACTTGTGATGGCGGTGTGCATTGTGGGCCTGGTGGGGGGGCCGGTCGAGGCACAGGAGCAGGTCGACCTGCTCCTGCACAACGGCAAGGTGTTCGCGGCCGACGAGCTGCTGTCGACTTACTCGGCGGTCGCCATCCGCGGCGATCGCATCGTAGCGGTGGGATGGGACGGTCTGGCCGATCAGTACAGGGCGGCACGAACGGTCGATCTGGGCGGCAAGCTGGTGGTCCCCGGGTTCATCGACACCCACATTCACATCAGCGGCGACCCGGAACGGTGGGTGGACCTGGCCGGTCTCGAGAACATGTCCGAGCTGAAGGCGCGGGTGACCCGCAAGGCCGAGCAGCTCGGTTCCGGTGAGTGGATCACCGGGTATGGCTGGTCTGAAGACGAGCTGGTCGAGCAACGCCGACCGCTGCGCTGGGATCTCGATGACGCGGCGCCGGTGAACCCGGTGGTGTTGACACGCGCCGGCGGACACAGCTCGGTCGCAAGCTCCTTGGCGCTCGAGGCGGCCGGGCTGACGCCAGAGACTGAGACGCCGACTGGCGGCATCATCGAGGTCGACGACCAGGGGCGGATGAACGGCATCCTACGTGAAGGCGCTCAGGGGCTGGCCCGGCGGCTGGTGCCCGACCCGACACCGGACGAGCTGCGGGTCAGCTTCGTCCAGAACTTGCGCGACCTGCCCGGTCTCGGCATCACCGGTCTCATCCAGGCGGGAGTCGGCAATCGGGGATACGCCGACTGGGAAGCGGTCTATGAAGAGTTTGCCGGGGAGCTACCCCGGGCGGCGGTACAGCTTCGCGTACCACCCAATCCGGAGCGCGCCATCGGAATGCTGAATCGCTTCGGCCGCAAGACTGGCGACGGGAACGAATGGCTCCGCGTCGGGCCGATGAAGTTCTTTGTCGACGGCGGCTACACCGGTGCCGCCGCCTGGACCCTCGAGCCCTATAACGGGCAACCGGGCTATTTCGGGACCGGGGCGCTGATCGACGAGGCCGGGCTCTACGAGATCTCGAAGGCGGCCCACGACCTGGGCTGGCAGATGGGATTCCACACCATCGGCGACGCCGCCATCAAAATGACGGTCGACGTCTGGTCGCGCATTATCGAGGAGTCGCCGCGCGCGGACCACCGGCACTATCTGAATCACTTCACCGTGCGTCCGCCGGCTGAGACGATGCAGAAGATGGCTGACCACAACATCCACATCGCGCAGCAGCCGAACTTCACGTATACACTCGAAGGGCGCTACGCCGAGCACCTCGAGGGCGAGCGGTACCAGACCAACAACCCGTTGCGGTCGCCGATGCGTCACGGCGTCTTCGTGGCACTCGGCAGCGACATCCTGCCGATCGGGCCGATGGTGGGGCTCTACGCCGCCGTCACCCGCAAAGGGATGAGCGGCGCGGTCGTCGGGCCCGGCGAGGCGCTGACGATGCCCGAGGCGATCGTCGGCTACACGCGGCTGGCGGCGCATCTCACCTTCGAGGAGGACGACAAGGGGAGCCTCGAGGTCGGCAAGCTCGCCGATATGGTCGTGCTGTCGCAGGATTTGCTGACGATCGACCCGGAGCGGACGCTCGACACCGAGGTCGAGATGACGATTCTGGGCGGCAACGTCGTCTTCGAGCGCTGACCATACGCCGTGTCTGCCGCGCCGGTCCAGCTTCGCAAGATCCTCGGTCGGCGGGACGTGCTCGCCATCGCCTTCGGCGCGATGGTCGGCTGGGGCTGGGTGGTGCTGGCGGGCGAGATGATCCTGCGCGCCGGCACCCTTGGGTCCATTCTGGCGTTCGGAAGTGGCGCCATCATGGTCTGGCTCGTCGGCCTGACCTATGCCGAGCTGACCGCCGCGCTGTCTCGCGCCGGTGGCGAGATCAGCTTCACCTTTGTCGCGCTCGGGCCCATTGGCGCGTTCGTCTGCGGATGGACCCTGGTGCTGGCGTATGTGGGAGTCTGCGCGTTCGAGGCGGTCGCGCTACCCACCGTCGCCAGCTACGTCGCACCCGGCTTCGAGACCGGGTATTTGTATACGGTCGCCGGGTGGGACGTGCACCTGACCTGGGTCCTCGTTGGCGTGGTTGGCGCGCTG
>JASLOY010000294.1 GCA_030745255.1 Vicinamibacterales bacterium | reverse complement strand
CTGGCCAGCGCGAGGGCTCTGGTCGGCGAGGGTGCTCGGGTGTGCGTGTGTGCTCGGGGCGCCGAGCGGTTGGAGGAGGCGGTCCGAGAACTGCGGGCCGAAGCCGGCGATGATGAAGCCGTGGTCGGCGTGGAAGCGGACCTCAACACGGCGTCTGGCGTCGAAACCGTCATCGACCGGACGGTGACCGCGTATGGCGGCATCGACATTTTGGTCAACAACGTCGGGAAGGCGGGGGGGGGAGGACTGCTCGAGACGACCGATCCCGAGTGGCAGGCGGCGCTCGACGCCACGCTGTATCCGGCAATCCGCGCTTCGCGGCTCGCCGTGCCGCACATGCGCGCGCGCGGCGGCGGCGTCATCATCATGATTGCCTCGATCTGGGGCCGCGAGTCCGGCGGCCGGATGACCTACAACGCGGTGAAGGCCGCCGAAATCAGTCTGGCGAAATCGCTGGCTGGGCAGCTGGCAAAGGACAACATCCGCGTGAATAGTGTGGCGCCTGGGTCGATCTCATTTCCAGGTGGGTCCTGGGCGAAGCGCCAGGCGGAGGAGCCGGAGGCGATGGCGGTGTTCGTTGCACGCGAGCTCCCGTTCGGTCGGTTCGGCCGCGCCGAAGAGGTGGGTCAGGTCGTCGCGTTCCTTGCCTCGCCGCGGGCCAGCTGGGTGAGTGGCGCCAGTGTCACCGTCGACGGCTGCCAATCCCGATCACTCTTCTGATGCGCTCTCGAGAAGTCAGAGGTCAGAAGACAGAAGAAGCTAGGACGGCGCCTTCAGCGCCAGCTTCAACAAGGGCCCAGCCAGCTTCTGATCACTGCGCTGCTCCGAGTCAGACGACACCGATAGGATTGAAGACGGCGGAGCCCACCGAGAATCTCCTGACTTCTGCCTTCTGACTTCTGCCTCCTTGGAGGGTCAAGGCATACGCCTTTTCTTCTTCTCTTGTTCGTTTTTTCTTCGTCTGTTAACATTCCCGGTCATGCGGGGAGCCCCACTCGGTCTGTCCGGTTCACGGCACGCGCCCACCCTGTCTCACGGCCAGCGGGATGCCGCGCTGCTCGAGGCGCTGGAGGGGCTCGTCCCGTCTGGGTTGGTGGGTGTCGAGACTGCGGCCGGTGAGCCCCTCGCCGCACCGCCTGACGGGGCGACCGTCACCGCGTGGCGTCGCTTTCCCGCCGAGCCGGCGCAGTGTGCCGATTATCCTGACGGGCTCGACGACCGGCTCAGGGTCGCCCTTGCCGCCGGGGGCATCGTGCGTCCCTATGTCCATCAAGCGGCAGCGATGACGCATGCGCTGGAGGGCCGTCACGTTGTCACGATCACGCCGACCGCATCGGGCAAGACGCTCTGCTACAACGCGCCCGTGCTCAGTACCATCCTGCGGGACCAGTCGACACGTGCGCTCTATTTATTCCCAACGAAGGCGCTGGCCCAGGACCAACTGGCTGAATTGCTGACGCTGACCGAGCGTTTGGCTGAGCATGCCTCGATCGGCGCGTTCACCTACGATGGTGATACGCCGCAGGATGCGCGCCGGGCGGTTCGCGGTCGCGCCCATTTGGTGCTGAGCAACCCGGACATGCTGCATTCGGGTATCCTGCCGCATCATCCCCGCTGGGCGAAGTTGTTTGAAAACCTGCGATACGTCATTATCGACGAGCTCCATGCCTACCGTGGGGTCTTCGGTAGCCATCTGGGCAATATCCTCCGGCGTCTCAGACGCATCTGCGCGCATTATGGGTCGTCGCCGGTCTTCATCTGTTCGTCGGCCACCATCGCCAATCCCAAAGAGCTGGCCGAACGGCTCACCGGAGAGCAGTTTGCGTTGGTCGAGCGTAACGGCGCGCCGTGCGGCGAGAAAATCTTCGCCTTGGTCAACCCGCCTGTCGTCAACCCGCAGCTCGGCATCCGACGGTCTTACGTTGCCGAAACCCGTCGGCTGGCGGTCGAGTTCCTGAAACGGCGTCTCCAGGTCATCGTGTTCGCACAGAGCCGGCTGACCACCGAAGTGCTCACGACCTATCTCAAGCAGGCGTGTCGCCGGCTCCCGGGTGGCGCGGAGGCGATCCGAGGCTACCGTGGCGGGTACCTTCCGTTACGGCGTCGGGAGATCGAGCGGGGATTACGGGCCGGCACGGTGTCCGGGGTCGTATCCACGAATGCCCTGGAGCTGGGAATCGACATCGGCGCTCTCGATGTCTGTGTCATGGCAGGCTATCCGGGGACGATCGCGGCCACATGGCAACGCGCCGGTCGAGCCGGTCGCAGGAGCACTCGGTCGGCGGCAGTCATGGTGGCCAACAGCGCGCCTATCGATCAGTTCATCGTGCAGCATCCGGCATTCTTCTTCGAGGCTTCGCCGGAGCACGCGCTCATCAACCCGGACAACCTTCAGATTCTGCTCGACCACATCAAGTGCGCCGCGTTCGAGTTGCCGTTTGCTCGAGACAAAGACGAGCTGTTCGGGCCCGAAGACTTGCAGGCGGTGCTGGGGCTGCTGCGCGACGAGGGGTTCGTCGATCTGGTCGACGACCGGTGGCACTGGATGCACGAGTCGTATCCGGCCGACGCCATCAGTCTTCGCTCGGTGTCGTCCGACAACGTCGTGGTTGTCGACGTGTCTGACGAGACCACGATCATCGGTGAGGTCGATTTCAGCGCCGCCACCTCGACGCTGTACGAGCAGGCGATCTATCTTGTCGAAGGCAAGCAGTATCAGGTCGACCGGTTGGACTTCGACCGTCGCAAGGCCTACGTGCGACCGGTCGATAGCGACTACTACACCGATGCGATCACCTACACCAAGGTGACCGTGCTCGAGGAGTTCGACCGGGTTCTTCAGCCACGTTCCGCGACGGACCTGGCCCCAGACGATCGCGACGTGCTCGCGCTTGGGTGTCATGGCGAGGTGCACGTCGTCTCACGGGTGGTCGGGTTCAAGAAGATCAAGTTCTATACGAACGAGAACGTGGGGTCTGGTGAGCTCGATCTCCCTGAGCAGGAGATGCATACAACCGCCTACTGGTTGAGGCTGCCCCGGACGCTCGTCGACAGCTTGCCATTTGCCGCAGATGACCGACGCGACGGCATCGTCGGATTGGGGTTCGCGTTGAGACAGGTTGCGCAGCTTCTGTTGATGTGCGACCGCCACGATATCGGTCTGGCGATTCACGGCGAGGAGGGGCGGTTGGTGCTCACGAGCCCGGCCGAAGCGGGGGGCGGGGCCGAGGAGGAGGAGCCGACCATCTTCATCTACGACAACTACCCTGGGGGCATCGGGTTCAGCGAGCCGTTGTTCGGTCTGCACGACCGGTTGCTGTCGCATACTCGCGGGCTGATCGAGCGCTGCCCGTGCGAGGCGGGCTGTCCGGCCTGTGTCGGGCCGATTGGGCAGACCGGGCCGCGTGCCAAGCTGGTCGCGCTGGCGCTGCTAGTCTCGATTGGCGTGCCGGACACGGCGGACGGGCTGAACAAGGTCGTATGGGGCCTTGGGGCCCCCGCCTAGCGCCTGCGGGGTCCGGGGCGCAGCCCCCCGACTGAGTGAGCCCCGGGGTGTGGGGCAGCGCCCAGGGTGAGGCCGCGAAGCGGCCTGGCGCGCACATGCGCGCCCGCGAGGAAGCGGCGCGGGGCATTGGGCCCCCGCAAGCGACGAGCCGGGGTGTGGGGCGGAGCCCCACCAAACAATGCCGCGCAGCCCCGTCCGGCATTGACCAAGGCGCGCACGTGCGCGCCTCGCGGGCGCGGAGTGGGGCCTTGGGGGTCCCCGCGCAGCGCCTGCGGGGGTTCGGGGCGCAGCCCCGTCTTTAGATGACCGAATTATCCCGGTTACGGACCCTGAAAGCCCTGTTGCGGGGCGGGGGCCGCGCGTCAGCTGGAGCGGCTGAGTTGGCCCCCGCGTCGGTCGATCCCGAGGCGCTCGCCAACGGTCTGGGTGGCAGTCTTGAGGACGCGCCGCTCGGCCCTTGCCCGGTCGTGCGGTGGGCGCTCGGCCACGATGGTCATGACGACAATGATGAATATGACGACCATGACGACGTTGATGAGCCCTATGGCGGCCGATTGGCAGGGGCTTCTCGTGCGATCAGCGCTGAGGGGCTGGCTGTGCTGTGCGGTGAGGGAAGCCGACAGGAGGCACCTCAGTCTGGTGTGGACCCGACCGACGGAGTGGTTTTCTTCGACCTGGAGACGACCGGGCTCAGCGCGGGCGCTGGCACGGTGGCCTTCGTGGTCGGATTCGGGTGTTTCGAAGGAGCCCGTTTCCATGTGTGGCAGTTCATCCTGCCGAGCTTCGCCAGCGAGCGGCGTCTGCTGGCCGCGGTGACCGCCGCCGTCTCTCGGGCGCACACCGTGGTCACGTTCAACGGTAAGTCGTTCGACATGCCGTTCATGGAGATGCGCTGGCTCTATCACCGCCTAGCGACGCCGCTGCCCGCGCTTCGGCATCTGGACTTGCTCCACCCGGCGCGACGGTTCTGGGGCCCGGACACCGGTGGCCTGGGGATGCTCGAGCGTCGCGTGTTGGGGTTTCGGCGGCGGGACGACGTCTCTGGGTTCGAGATCCCGTCACGCTACTTCGCCTATCTCCGATCGGGCGATCCGGCACCGCTCCGACGCGTGCTCTTGCACAATCGTCTGGACCTGGCCTCGCTGGCCGTCCTGACCGGGCTGGCCTGCGAACTCGTCGACGGCGGGCCGAACGCAGCTCGCGATGCGCGCCAGTGCCTCGGCCTGGGGCGGGTATACGAACGTGGTGGGAACCGGCCAGGCGCGTATGTTTGCTACCAGCGTGCGGCGGGGTTGAGTCCGTGGAGCGGCGGGGCGTCGTGTCCAGGGGACCTTGACGTGCGGGCCGAAGCGCTGTTTCGCGTGGCCTCGGCGCAACGTGGTGAACGCCGTCACGCCGATGCGGCGCGTGTCTGGCAGGGGCTGCTCGATCTCGGGCGGCCGCCGGGGCTGTTCGAGCGTGAGGCGCTCAGGTCCCTGGCCGTGCACCACGAGCATCGGCTCAAGGACACGCACACGGCCCTCCTGTTTGCCCGCCGAGCCTATGCGATGGAGCGCACGGCGTCTCGCCGGCAGGAGGTACGAAAACGGATGTCTCGGCTGGAGCGGCGGCTGGCCCGTGACTCGACCTGCTAGCCGACTCAGGTGGTCGTGGCCGGTGCATTTGCCCCGGCCTTCTGCTGCTTCTGCTGGCGTTCCTTGAGCCCGGCAACCGTTTGGGCGCCGTATTTCTTCGTGAACCGCTCGACGCGACCCTCGGTGTCGATGAGCTTCT
>JASLOY010000293.1 GCA_030745255.1 Vicinamibacterales bacterium | reverse complement strand
TGATGGATGGAACGGGATGTCGCGGCTAGTTCTCGCGGGTGACGTCGGCGGCACGAAAACGTGGCTAGGTCTGTTCGGGCTCGACGGCGGCCGCCCCACTCCGCTTGAAACCCGTCGCTACGCGACACTGGACTTCGATTCCCTGACGCCGATCGTCGCCCGCTTTCTCGACGAGACCGGTTCTGCCGACCGGATTGCGGCAGCCTGTTTCGGCGTCGCGGGTCCGGTGCGGGCCAATGTCTCACGGTTGACCAACGTTCCATGGGTGGTCAAAGGCAGCGAGCTCGGCGACCGCCTCGGCATCGCACCTGTTCGGCTGCTCAACGACCTCGAAGCGATGGCCCGAGCGGTCCCGCTGCTCCTCTCCAACGAACTAGCGGTCATCCAGGCAGGCGCGCCGACTGAGGGCGGCAACGCCGCCTTGATAGCACCTGGAACCGGTCTTGGCGAGGCCGGTCTGTACGCAGTCGGCGACCGCCTGATCCCCCTTCCCTCGGAAGGAGGGAACGCCGACTTCGCCGCGCGCACTCCGCGCGAGCTCGAGCTGGTCTCGATGCTTATGACCAGGCAAGGCCGCGTCGCTCTCGAGGACGTGGTCTCTGGCCCCGGTCTCGTCACCCTCCACGCCTTTACCCACCGGTCGGTCCAGTGCACCCATGGGACGTTACCCGCGGAGCTCGACCGCCGTCCGGCAGCCATCACCGCCTCGGCTTTCGAGGGAGGCTGTGCGGCCTGCGTCGAATCCCTGGACCTGTTCGTCTCGGCGCTTGGTGCTGCGGCCGGCAATCTGGCCCTGCGCACCGTCGCGACCTCCGGTTTGTTTCTCGGCGGCGGCATCGCACCCCGGATCCTACCGGCCCTCCAAGGGGATCGACTCATAGAGGCATTTGTTGACAAGGGCCCCATGCGAACCCTCTTGGAGCAGATTCCCGTGTCGGTCATCCTCGAGCAGCAGACGGCGCTGATTGGCGCCGCGATCGGAGCCCGAGACCTCACTTAGCGGCCCGCGCCAAAAGCCCCGCCGCATTCGAACGGCGCTGCACACCGCCTGGCGGCGTTACTCCTCGGTCACAGAAGCCCCAATCTGCTCCCGCGTCGCGCCTTGCCAACCGGGCACATCGCCATTTTCGGTGGAACGCGGAGCTCTGCCACGGGCTGCTAGCGACGCCGCGCCTCAAACCGACGAGTGAAACACGCAGCCTCCTGGGAGGAGCCTTATTCACAGCCCTCTTGCGCGCGGGCTAGACATCTCCGGCGCCGACGAAAAAGTTGATTCAAACGTGACGATCTCGCCCATAGGAGATCTCTAGTAGCCCGCCTCGACGGTTCATTCTGTGACGTAGTTCACACACTTTTTCGAGACACGGGAATAGATACGCCGGACCCGGCGTTATACCCGATGACCGCAGTGTTGCGGTCCGTACTTTCATATCGGAATACAGGAGGCAGGTCACATGTGGAAACTTAGATTCACCGGGCTTTTCCTTGTCGCGTTGCTGGCAGCGCCCGCCCTGCTGGGCGCCCAGGGCGAGATCACGGTGGGGGGCACGCTGGTCGACAGCAAGTGCTATCTCGGGATGGGCGAGGCCGACGACGACCACGGCGCCATGGCGTCGTGCGGCGCGATGTGCCTCAAGCAGGGTCAGCCGGCCGGTCTGGTGACCGCTGATGAAACGTTCCACGTGCTGGTGGCCTCCTCGACAGCGCTCGCTGGTCACGTCGGGCATACCGTGCGCGTCACCGGCATGGTGAAGAACGGCGCACTCATCGTGACCAAGGCTGAGATGAACGCCAACGGACGCTACAGCGAGATCAAGCTCGGCTCGATGATGTAACACCTTCCAGATGACGGTTCGTCCGACTCGCCAGGCAACACAGTCGCCCTGGCGGGTCGGCTCGCAAGGCGGGATGCTCATGAACACGCTTACACGGTTCTCCTACCTGAAGCAAAACAGCTTGCTCTCTGGGCTGAGTGACGCCGATCGTCTGACGGTTCTTCGGCGGGCGCGTGTCACGGAGTTCAGACGCCGCCAGCGCATTTATCGCCCGGGCGACCCCGCCAGCGACGTGTACCTGGTGGAGTCTGGAATCGTGAAGCTCGCCGTGGAGAACCCCGAGGGGCGCGAGGCGATACTGGGTTTCCAGCACCCGGGAGATCTGTTCGGAGAGATGGCCGCCATCGATGACGGACCACATGATCACCTGGCCGAGGCATATGAAAGCTCAATCGTCTGGGCGATCTCACGGGACGTATTCCTCGATCTGATGCGTGAGTCGCCTGAGCTCGGCCAGGAGGTCATCAAGCTACTCGGGCTGCGCCTGCGAATGTACCGGACCCGGGTGCGGGAGATCCTCCACCAGAGCGCCCACTCGCGCGTCGCCAGCACGCTGGTGCACCTCGCCGGTCGTCATGGCGTCGAGGACGCCGACGGGGTGGTCATCCCCCTGCGCCTGAGCCAGCGCGACATCGCCAACCTTGTCGGACTGACCCGCGAAACGGTCAACTTCATCCTCAAAGACCTGCGGGAACGCAATCTGATCGAGACCCAAGGACGCAGCATCCGCGTCAAGAATCCGGCTGTACTTCAGCACGCTGTCCGCTGACTCCAGCAGCTGTCGACCGGACTCGCCGCCCTTTCTCGTCTCACGCGGCCTCGTACTCTGTCGCCCGGAACGTTCTGACGAGTACACTGGTGAGACCGTGACGGTCACACAACCCACGCGCCTCGCTCGCCGGCGAGCCAGTGTCGCGACGTGGCTCCTGCTTGTCTGGGTCTCACTCGCCTGGCAGCCCGCCCCCGCCACCGCCCAGCCGGATCGCGTCGTCGCCATCGGGGACATCCATGGCGCCGCGGGGCAATTTCGCGCCCTGCTGGAAACCGTCGGGCTCACCGACTCGAGCCAACGATGGGTCGGTGGCCGGACGACGCTTGTACAAACCGGCGACATCACCGACCGCGGCACCGGCGTCAAGCTGGTGCTGGACTTGCTGATGCGGCTTGAGTCCGAGGCGTCGGCGGCGGGTGGTCGTGTCGTGGTGCTGCTGGGCAACCACGAAGTCAACAACTTGCTGGCCAACATGAGCGACGTGAATCCTGAGCTACTGGCGAGCTTCGAGACGCCGCAGTCCACGACACGACGCGAGGAGGCCTACGAGTCTTATGTCGCGTTCATGGCCGAGCGCGCCGAGTTGCTTGGACCGCTTCTGCCGGAGCCGCTGTCTCAGGATGCCTGGATGGCAGCTCACCCCCTCGGGTTCCTGGAATACATGGACGCGCTTGGCCCCGACGGCACCTACGGCCGCTGGTTGATGACCAAGGCGGTGGTGGCCAAAGTCGGAGACTCGATTCTGCTGCACGGCGGTCTGCACCCGACGAAGTCACCTTCCGATCTCTCAGACATCACCGAGCAAGCGCACGACGAGATTGAGGCCTACCATCGCTACAAAGAGCAGCTGGTGGACCGCGGCATCATCTTGCCCTTCTTCACGTTCGAAGAGACCAACACGGCAGTGCAGCAGGAGCTGAATTACTGGATAGAGCTGGTGTCACCCACCGGACCTCCTCCACCCAACGTCGACGCTGTGTCGCTGAGCCGGAGCGAACGCGAGCTCGTCGACACGATGCTGGAGATGGGAAACATGCGTTCCTGGTCCGTCATCAGCAGTGACGGACCGGTCATGTTTCGCGGTTTCGCCCGCTGGAACGAAGACGAGGGCCCGGCGCTGGCGCGCGAGCTGACCAACCGCTACGGCGTCGCCCGATTGGTCGTCGGTCATTCCATCCCCAGCTCCCGGCTGATCACGTCGCGGTTCGACAACCAGGTGCTCCTCATCGACACCGGGATGCTGACATCGGTCTACTCGGGCCGACCATCGGCGCTCGAAATAGTAGGTGACCGGCTGACCGCGGTCTATCTCGACCGGCGCATTCCGCTCGTGGACGCGCCCCGCCCGTAACCACCCAGGTGGTGGAGAGGATAGGTGCTGGTGTGGGCAACACCGAGCTGAGTGGGCTGAGTCGAATGAAGCGGCGTGTGGCGTTCGCCTGTCTCGTCCTGGCGGCACCAGCCGGACTGGCCCTGGCGCAGTCGGCGGAGCCAATCAGCTACACGGTGCGGTTCCCCGCCCCGCACACGCACTACGTCAGCGTCGAGGCCAGCATTCCAACGGGCGGTCGTCCACAGGTCGAACTGATGATGGCGGTGTGGACCCCCGGTTCCTATCTCGTGCGGGAGTTCGCTCGCCACGTCGAGGCGGTCAATGCCCGGACACCTGCCGGTGTGCCGCTGGCCATCGAGAAATCACGGAAGAATCGGTGGCGGGTCTCATCCGGTGGCGGCGACCGCGTCGTGGTGTCCTACCTCGTGTACGGCCGGGAGATGTCAGTGCGCACGAACTGGATCGAGGCAGATTTCGCCATGATCAATGGCGCGCCGACGTTTCTCACCCTCGCCGATGATGACTCCCCTCGTCCGCACGACGTCTCGCTGGAGCTACCGGTCGGCTGGGGCAGCAGTCTGACCGGCCTCGCGCCACGCACCGACCTCGGTCCTCACGCTTATCGCGCGGCAGACTTCGACACCCTGGTCGACTCGCCGATCGTCGTCGGTACGCCGGCGGTCTACGAGTTCGAGGTCGACGGGAGGCCCCATCAGTTGGTGAACCTCGGTGAGTCGGGTGTGTGGCACGGTCCGCAGTCGGCACAGGACGTCGAGAAGATCACCCGGGAGACGTACCGCATGTGGGGACACATGCCGTATGATCGGTATCTCTTCCTCAACATGATCACGGAGGCTGGTGGCGGTCTCGAGCATCGCAACTCGACGCTGCTGATGAGCAGCCGCTGGGACACCTCCTCCCGACGGAGCTATCTGCGCTGGCTGGGGACCGTCAGCCACGAGCTGTTTCACGCCTGGAACGTCAAGCGGCTGCGGCCGATCGAGCTTGGTCCGTTCGCCTACGAGAACGAGGTGCACACCAAGAGTCTCTGGGTGGTCGAGGGCCTCACCTCCTATTACGGCGATCTCGGCGTGCACCGCGCCGGTCTCTCCACTGTCGAGGAATATCTCGTGGCGCTGTCTCGTCAGATCCGAGGGCTGCAGACGACACCTGGTCGCGAGGTGCAACCGGTCGCGCTCGCCTCCTACGACGCATGGATCAAGTACTACCGCGCCGACGAAAACTCACCGAACAGCTCCGTCAGCTACTACACGAAGGGCGCGGTGATCGGGTTTCTGCTCGACATGCGGATTCGTGCGGCCACCCGGGGCGCAAAGACGCTCGAC
>JASLOY010000292.1 GCA_030745255.1 Vicinamibacterales bacterium | reverse complement strand
CGGTCTCGCCGTCGTCGCACCGGCCAACAGCATCAACCTGCATTTCACCGGCGACTTTCACGCCGTGACGTCGGCCCACAACCTGCTGGCCGCGCTCCTCGACAACCACCTCCACCGGAGGAACACCCTGGGCATCGACGTCCGGCGCGTGCTTTGGCGGCGGGTGATCGATATGAACGACCGCACGCTCCGCCACATCGTCGTGGGCATGGGCGGCAGGTTGGACGGCATGCCGCGTCAGAGCGGGTTCGACATCACGGCCGCCTCGGAGGTCATGGCCGCGCTGAGCCTTGCCGACGATCTGGAAGATTTGCGTCTGCGGCTCGGTCGGATGATCGTCGCGCTGACCACCGAGGGGACGCCGGTCACCGCGACCGATCTCGACGCGGTCGGAGGCATGCTGGTGCTGCTCAAGGACGCGCTGCTGCCGAACCTGGTGCAGACCGGGGAAGGTGTGCCCGCCGTCATTCACGGTGGCCCCTTCGCCAACATCGCTCATGGCTGCAACTCGGTCATCGCCACCCGTCTGGCGCTCCGCTACACCGACTGGGCCGTGACCGAGGCGGGCTTCGGTTTCGATCTGGGCGGAGAAAAGTTCTTCGACCTGAAGTGCGTGTCAGCCGGTCTCGATACCGCGGCGGTAGTGCTCGTAGCGACTGTCCGTGCGCTGAAGCTGCACGGTGGACGTGCCCCGACGGCGATTCCGGTGCAGGACATCGGCGCCGTAGAGGCCGGACTGCCGAACCTGTTCAAACATGTCGAGAACGTCCGGATATTCGGAGAGGGGCCGGTCGTGGCGCTGAATCGTTTCGCCGGCGACACGGATGAAGAAGTCGACGTCGTCCGTGCGGCGTGCGACCGGATCGGTGTACCGTTTGCGGTCTTTGAAGGCTACGCCACGGGCGGCGCGGGAGCGATCGAGCTGGCCGAGGCCGTCGTGCAACATGCCGAGCAGCGTGAGCGGCCGTTCACGCCGCTCTACGACTGGTCCGAGCCGATCAAGCGCAAGCTGGAGAAAGTGGCGTGCACCATGTACGGCGCCGGCACGGTGCTCTGGGAGCATCAGGCAGAGCGCGATCTGGAGGTGGTCCGTGCTTGTTGTGGAGAGAGCCTCCCGCTCTGTGTGGCGAAGACCCAGTACTCACTCTCCGATGACCCGTTGCGCCGTGGACGCCCCGAAGGATTCGAGATGACGGTAAATGGCGTGGTCGCCGCCGCCGGCGCCGGCTACGTCGTGCCGATCCTCGGCAACATGCGACGGATGCCGGGGCTGCCCGCTACACCGCAGGCGGAACGGATGGACGTCGTCGAAGGCGGCATCAAAGGCGTCTCATAGTCGCCCCTCCGCGCCACCGCGTAAGGGGTTCGGGGCGAAGCCCCCTCCGATATTGAACAAGGCGCGCACAGCGCGCCTCGCGGTGGCGGCGTGGGGCTGGCAGCCCGCGGCAGAAGCCCTGCTGCATTCGAGCGGAGCTGAATCCCGCCTGGACGGCGTTGCTCCTCGGTCGCAGATGGCCAATCTGCTCCCTCGTCTCGCCTTGCCAGACGGGGCCAGTTCCGCTCTCGGTGCAACACAGGGTCCTGCGGCGGACCGCTGGGGTCCCCGCGGAGCGCTCGCGGGGGTTCGGGGCGAAGCCCCCTCGACAACTGATCAAGGCGCGCACAGCGCGCCTCGCGGTGGCGGCGTGGGGCGACGGGGCCCCACAAGCCACCGCGGGGGTTCGGGGCGAAGCCCCGTCTAAGTCAAGACACCGGCGGAGCGAAGAACACGCCGATGATCCCGAACATCACCAGCGCCAGCAGCCAGCCGGCCACGCAGACCGCGACTGCCCGTCGAATGCCGGTGTAGTCGAGCGCCTGACGGACCGCGACCACCATGGTGGCCAAGGTCCAGAGAGCCGTGATGCTGGCCACGGCGGGACCGAGCCCCCCGACGGCGCCAAATACGCGGAGTATCCCCGGCGACTGCGCAAACCCGAGCGTGCGGAGCAGTTCGCCGGGGTTCGCCCGGGTCTGCGTTTCCGGCAGGAGCTGGGTGCCGATGAGGTAGGTCAGCAGCGCCCAGGCAATCCAGGCCGCGACGGCCACCGTGCTCAAGACCACCATGGTCCAGGCCCGATCCGTCCCCACCCCGACCCAGCCGATTCCGGCGCCGACGCTGGCCAGCAGTACGACGGCCAACGCCTGCCCGGTCGCATTGCGGTCAGCCTCAACCTCTTCATAAACGCGGGTGTTGAACAACGCCGCACCGATCATGCGCTGGATGAAAGAGACCATCGCGGTTCCTCTCCGCCGGTCAGGACGGCCCCGTCCCCTCGGTCCGGTCCGGCGCCGTGACACCAGCATCGCCTGGCTCGGTCGTGATGAGCTCGGCGATTCGGTCGAGACACTCACGTTCCTCGCGCGAGATTGGCAGCATTCCCAGGATGCCGCCAGTGGCCTCGGCAACACGGGTCGTCCACGCCACCAGCTCCAATCGAGAGGTGTTACGCGCCGACGTCTCCTGGTGCTCCAGGAGCGTCCGGATAGCCTCATACGCCGTCTCGAAGACCTGCTGGTCGGGGCGCCGCTTCAGCCACCCTTCGAGCCGCTCATGCTCCGGCGTGTCCACGGCCACACCCCGCCGCGCCGCCAGCGCCAGCACCAGATCCCGCTCGCGGGCCGTGACGCCCTTGTCGGCCCATGCCACGTCAACCAGCGGAACCAGGTGCAACAGCGCCAGCCCTTCGTCGGTGAGCCCGGCCTGCTGGAGCTCGGCCGGGAGCCGCTCGTCGACGCTCCCTAGCTGGTCTCGAAGCGCCCGGCGCTCCTGCTCGAGACGCCCCTGCTCGCGCAACCGCGCGATCAACTCCGCGTCCTTGCGCCGGAAGTACTCGTTCTCCAGTGCCCGTTCACGGTCCTTCAGCCATTCCTTTGACATGTCCGCACCCTCATGGCGATGGGTTCACGAGCTGTGCCAGCAGCTCGGCTGTGCGAGCCCTGGCCGTCGCGAGCCGCTCTTCGAGCTGGTCGAAGACGAAACGGTGTCCGGCTTGGCGCGCCTGAATCACCGGCACCTCGGCCTGCTGAGCTGCCGCTTCGAGCTCGGCCCGTCTGACCGGGTCTCTGATCCGATCGATCAGGCTCTCGGCTGCCTCGAGTGAATCCCGCACCTCGGCCACTCCTTCGAGCAGCAACCGCGCGCCGGCCGCGCGCCCAGGCCGCGGCGCGACCCCATTGGGGCCATGACAGGAGGCACACTGCCGCTCGAGCCCTACTGGAGACAGCAGGTGGGCGCCGACGCTGCCATGGCATGTCGAGCAGGTCGGAACACGCTGGTCCCCTTCACCCAGCAACTGGAAGTGCTGGCTGCTCTGAAAGGCCACATAAGGGCCAATGTGACAGGCGCCGCAGGTCGACGGCAGCTGTGTGCGGTGCACCGCGCTCGACGGATTGAGGCTGCCCAGCACGTCTCGATGGGCCTGTAAAGACTCGAAGGTGTCGGGATTGCCGCCGTGACACTGCTCGCACCCGACGATATTCCGACCATGTGGCGATCGGCTCCATTCTTCCAGATGCGCTTGCGCCGGTTCCGTGTACGGGTTGGCGAAGTGACAGTCTGCGCAATTGCTCCGGTTGAGCTGAGCCTCCGCCGTCGGCGCCCCGAAGGTCGCAAGCGCCACCAGGATCACACTTGACCTGATCACGCTTCCCACGCCCCTCTTCACCATTTCCGTCTCCTTGCTGCCACACCTCCCGCGAAGGACGATCCGTCTGTGTTGTCCGCCCCTCCTCGACCTCGCCGGCAACGCTTCGCGACAAGCCTGACGTTCCCGCCGCTGCTCGGCACCGTCGGCGAAACGGTGCCGGGCAGAAGCGGCACTATCTCTTATGGACGCCGCACGAACTCGCGTTCCTCCCCGGTTGCCTGCAGGGTCACGAGCTTACCAAGCTCCGCCGTGACGTGGCGGATGACGTCGTCGACCGCCAGCAACCCACACAGCGAGCCGGTTCCATCTACGACCGGCACCCGCCGAACGCCGTGACTCTGCATTTTCGACAGCGCCGAATCCAGGCCATCCGACTCTCGCACCGTGATGGCGGGCGTGGACATGACGTCACCGATCGTGAGCTCGTTGAAGTGTTCGGCCGCCTGCGCCACCGGTCCCACGACGATGTCGCGGTCCGTCAGCATCCCCACCGGCGTCCGGTCGTCCATGTTGTCGACGATGACGAGGTCGCCGACGTGGCGGTCACGCATCCGCTGAGCAGCCTCCGCCAATGGTTCGTGTCGCTGACCGGTCACGACGTCTCGCGTGCAGTGAGTGCTTACCATCACGCCCCCTTTCCGCCCTTGCTGCTCCTGGCACCGTCGCAGCTTCGGCGAGACAGGTCCGCCAGTGTCGAGTCCGCGCCGGTCGCGTCCGCCCCAGTGCACGATCGTGGCCCTTACAGCCACGTGCGGTACCCTAGCCGGGCTCGGACAGATACCGCACAAAGTCCGCTTCGGTCAGGATGCCGGTCAGACGATCGCCATCCACGACGGGCAGGCAGACGTACTTGTTCTCGAGCATCAGCTGCCCCGCCGTCACGACGTCCATCGCCGGCTCGACCACATCGATGTCGGGCGTCATGATCGTGTCCACCGAGATCGCGCGCATCACATCATGCTGCGCCGACATCGTGAGGTCGTCGGTCGGAGCCAGCGCGCGCTGCATCAGATCTCGCTGAGACACCAGACCGACGACAATGCCGTCCTCGTCGGTCACCGGCAGATGCCGGATGCCATGTTGGTCCATCAGGTCGCGGGCGGTCTGCAGGTCAGCGTCCGGCCCCACGGCGACCGGGTCGTGGGTCATCAGGTCGTTCACAGACAGAGTGGCCATTGTTCCGCCTCCTAGCAGCCCGTGGAGAAAGCCCCGCTGCATTCGATCGGCGCTGCATCCCACCTGACAGCGTTACTTCTCGGTCGAATACCGCCGGTATTCTCCCTCGTCGTGCCTTGTCAGCCGTGCGCAGCGCCAATCTCGGTGCAACACGGGGTCTCACCACTGGCTGCTAGGGCTGACCTTCAACCGACTTTCGTTTCAACCTCCGTGCCAGCGATCGCACCCGAAAAGCGGCCAGAAACAGACCAAATCGGTCAAGTGGAGAGAGGCGGTGCGGAGAACATCGCAAGGCCAGGGCCACAGCAGCGTAAATTTTCCCCAGCCTGATCAGGTCCTCCTCTAGTGCGACGCCTGGAGTCGGTCGACCAAACCATTGACTACCGTCTCGGTGAACTCCCGGGTCCCAAGCGTGCCCCCGACGTCGGCGGT
>JASLOY010000291.1 GCA_030745255.1 Vicinamibacterales bacterium | reverse complement strand
TACACGGATAACTCGAGGTATCAGGAGACAGGAAACAAGCGCCAGGACAAACCCACCCACTCGCCGAAGCCTCTACTCAGGCGGGTGGGCTTCGCCACCATCCGATTCACTTCCGCCTGTGGCACCACGTCACCATCCGCGTGAGAGTAAACACCGGCCCTATTCAACTCGTCTTCCAGGCTGGTGGAACCGGGCGCCGCAACGTTGATAGCATAAGGGGATGCCCCTGGCGAGCTGCAGCACCCCCCTTGGAGGGGCGATGTTGTTCGCCCGAATGTAAGTCACTCGCGGTTCGCCACCGTTGCATTTGACGGCGGAGCCGCCTCCACGATACCAGGAGTCCTTGTTGATCAAGCGAGTTCTCATCTCCAGCATGGTCACACTGTGCCTGGCCAGCACAGTAGCCGCGCAGACTCATCTCGGCACCATCCGCGGGACCGTCAGCGCTGCTTCGGGCTCCGGGGTCCCAAGGGCACCGTTCACGCTCACCGACGAAACCACCAACCTGACCCGCAGCGGCATCACCGGTGCCGACGGCCGATTCAGCCTGACCCAGCTCGAACCGGGGTCCTACCGCGTCGAAGTCGCCGCGCCAGGATACAAGACCACCATCCGCCGGGCGACCCTGCAGGTGAACCAGCAGCTCCAGCTCGACCTGGTGCTGGAGCTGGGAACGCTCACAGAGGAAGTGGTCGTCACGGCGCCAGACCTGACGATGAACCGCGAACCGAACGGTCAGAGCACCGTCATCGACAACGTGCAGCTGACAAACCTGCCGCTCGATGGCCGCAACTTCCTGGAGCTGTCGCTGCTGGCGCCCGGCACGGTGCCCGCAGCGCAGGGCTCGGCAGGGTCGGTGCGCGGCGCCTTCACGCTCAACGTCAATGGGGCACGCGAGGGGGCCAACGCTTACCTGCTCGACGGCGCCTACAACGTCGATCCGAAGCTGAACACCGTCGCCGTGCGGCCGCCGGTGGACGCCATCGACGAGTTCCGCCTCCTGACCAGCAGCTACGACGCAGCGTTTGGCCGCCACGCGGGGGCGCAAGTCAATGTCATCACCAAGTCTGGGTCGAATCAGCTCCACGGCACCGTGTATGAGTTCTTCCGAAACGATGCGCTGAATGCCACCAATTTCTTTGCGCCTCGCAACGAACCGGCCCCGACTCTGGAGCGCAACCAGTTCGGGCTCTCCCTCGGCGGCCCCATCGCCACCGACCGGACTTTCTTCTTTGTGGACTACGAGGGCACCAGACTGACTGAAGGCATTACGCGGACCACGACCGTCCCGACCCTGGCCGAGCGACAAGGTGATTTTTCGAGCAGCCTCTTCCCGGCACCGGTGATTCCAGGCACCCAGTTTCCGTTTCCGAACGACCGGATCCCGGCGCCCTTCCAGAACCCGATCGGCGCCGCGATCGCCGCGCTCTATCCCCTGCCAAACCGGGACGCACCGGGCGGCAACTTCGTGTCCTCTCCCGAGCTCACCGACCGCAACGACCAGGTGGACCTGCGGGTGGACCATCGTCTGGGGGCCGGCTCCTCGCTGACGGTGCGTTACAGCGTGAGGGACCGCGAACTGTTCGAGCCGTTTTCTGGTGTCGGCTTCGCCGAGGTGCCAGGCTTCGGTACCAACGTACCGCAACGCAGCCAGAACCTCCTGACGAGTAACACGCAGGTGCTCTCGCCGTCGCTGGTGAACGACATTCGGGTCAGCTATACGCGGGTCTCGGCCGGCGCGTTCCACGAGAACACGGGCCTGAGCCTGAACGAGCAGGTGGGACTGCCCGAGCTATCGGACAACACGCGCGACTTCGGGCTCAGTTTCATCACGGTGACCGGGTTCTCCCCGCTCGGCGACGAATTCAACAACCCGCAGCAGAGCACAACCAACACTGTGCAGGCGATCGACACGATGACCTATGCCAGGGGTCGCCACCTGCTGAAGTTCGGCGCCGACCTCCAGTTCACGCGGCAGGATGCGTTTCGCGACGTGCAGTCTCGCGGGTTGCTCACCTTCTCGTCGTTTCCGCCGTTCTTCACTGGAAACGCTCTCGCGGACCTGCTGCTTGGTCTGCCGCTCGTCACCGGCGGGGCGCGACTCGACAACCAGCAGCAGCTCCGCACTGAGAGCTACAACCTCTTCGTCCAGGACAGCATCCAGATCGGCTCGAACCTGACGGTCTCCGCCGGTCTGCGCTACGAGTTCAGTTCGCCACCGGTCGACGCCGATGACCGGGCGAACGTGTACGACCCGGCCACCCAATCGCTCGTGCCGGTCGGCACTGCCGGTATCCCCCGTAGCGGCTACGAGGCCGACCGGAACAACGTCGCGCCGCGGATTGGCGCCGCCTGGACGCTGAACGACGCCCGGACGGTGGTGCGCGGAGGTTGGGGCGTCTATTACGACCAGTCGGCGCTGGCGCCAGGTGAGGGGCTCTATTTCAACCCGCCGTTTTTCGACTTCAACCTGTTCTTCCCATTGCCCGGGCTGCCACTGACCCTGGCCGACCCGTTCCCCAGTTTTTTTCCGGTTGCCCTGCCTCCCTCGGCGCTGACCTTCCAGCGAGATCTGCAGACCCCGTATCTGCAGCACTGGAACGCCGCCCTGCAGCAAGAGTTGGGATCGGGTCGCTCGGTGGAGATCGCCTACGTTGGCTCGCGCGGCCGCAAACTGCTGCGCGGCCGCGACATCAATCAGGCCGCCGCGAACCCGTCCCCCGTGAACCCGCGACCAGTGCCCCAGTTTGCCGACATCGTGTCGCTGGAATCGACCGGCCGCTCGCGGTATCACGCGCTCCAGTTGAAGGCGGAGCAACGATTGCGATCTGGGCTCTCGCTGCTGGCCGCCTATACGCTCGGCCAGTCGGAGGACGATGTCTCGGACTTCTTCTCGAGTGCGGGCGACCCGAACTTTCCGCAGGACAGCAACAACCCGGACGCCGAGTTTGGCCGCTCGAACTTCGACGTCCGCCACCGTTTTTCGCTGAGCTTTTCCTATGATCTCCCATTCGGCCGAAACGGGCGGTTCGCTTCCGGTGATGGAAGGTTCGCCGCGCTCTTGAGCGACTGGCAGGTGGCCGGCGTGGTCACGCTGCAAAGCGGACGTCCGTTCACGGTCGGACTACTGCCGGCCATCGACAACAGCAATACCGGACGGGCCGCGCTCGGCTTCGGGTCGAACGACCGACCAAACCAGACCGGCTCTCCGGCACTGAGCGACGCCTCGGTGGAACGCTGGTTCGACACCGAGACGTTCGTCTTTCCGGCCTTCGGCAGTTTCGGGAATACCGGACGAAACACGCTCGACGGTCCCGGTTTCGCAAACGTCAATCTCGCGCTGCTGAAGGGCGTCGCCCTCGGCGACGCGGCCCGGGTCCAACTGCGGCTCGAGGCATTCAACTTGTTCAATCGCACAAACCTCGACCTACCCGACGCCTTCCTCGGGTCGCCGACCTTTGGGCAGATCCGCTCGGCGCAGCCGGCCCGCCGGCTGCAACTGGGGCTGAAACTCATGTTCTAGAGCGAGACGGCTCTGAAGGAGGCAGGAGACAGAAGAGGCCGGATGGCTTCGCCAGCTTCCGTTTCAGCAAGAAGGACCGGTGTTGGCTTGGGGCGCCACGACTCAGGAATATGACTGCAGCCTTGGGGGAAGCCACGGCGTCTAATAGGCAGGACACGGTCGCGCCGGTCGTCGAACCGGGCGTGATGACGCCGTTCGACTTTCGGCCTCGCACACGGCTGATGTACGGGTGCGGGGTCGTCAGCCGCCTGGGTGCCCTCGCCGCCGAGTTGGGTTTCAGGCGGCCGCTTCTGGTGGCCGACCCTGGACTGGTCGCCGCCGGGCATGTCGCGCGCGCAGAGCGACGCCTGGTCGATGCGGGTCTCACTGTGACGCATTTCAACGATTTCGACGTCAACCCCGACACGACGATGGTCGATGCTGGCTGCAAGGTGGCACGACGCGACGGCATCGACAGCATCATCGGGCTGGGCGGCGGTAGCTCGTTGGACTGCGCCAAGGGCATCAACCTGCTGCTGTCCAACGGCGGCCAAATGGAAGACTATCGGGGTTACGGCAAGGCGTCGCGCCCGATGTTACCGATGATCGGTGTCCCGACAACCGCGGGCACCGGCAGCGAGGCCCAGAGCTACGCAGTCATCGCAGACGCCACCACCCACATGAAGATGGCCTGCGGCGACCCGAAAGCTGCGTTCCGTATCGCAGTCCTCGACCCGGAACTGACCCTCTCACAACCAGCTCCAGTCACCGCGACGGCTGGGTACGATGCGATCGCGCATGCGGTGGAAAGTGCGGTGACTACCCGCCGAACGCCGATGTCAGATTGCTTCGCGCGCGAAGCATGGCGGCTGTTGAACGGCAGCTTCGAGAGAGTGCTCGACCGGCCCGATGACCTCAACGCACGGGCCGCCATGCACCTCGGCGCGTTTTACGGCGGGCTCGCCATCGAACAGTCGATGCTTGGCGCGGCGCACGCGTGCGCCAACCCGCTCACGTCGCGTCACCAGATCACGCACGGGGTGGCGTTGGCGATACTGCTCCCGCACGTCGTGCGCTGGAACAGCGCCGCGGCCGCGCCACTCTACCAGCGGTTGCTCCCGCCCACCACTGATGATGATGACCATGCGGGTGCCGGCGATCCGGGCGAACGCCTGGCTGCGCGCCTGCGTGCGCTCGCCAGCCATGCCGGTCTTCCGCACCAGCTCCGCACGGAAGGTGTCGCCCAAGACGATCTGCCGCGGCTGGCCGAAGACGCCGCCCAGCAGTGGACCGGCACGTTCAACCCCAGGCCGTTGACCGCAACTGACGCAAGAGAGGTCTACCGATGCGCCTTCTGAAGACGACCGTGCCAGTACCGGTGCTCGTGGCAGTGCTGCTAGCGGCGCCGGCCACGGCTCAGAACACGACGCCCGACATCGCCACCACCGCTCCGGCGGACGCCTGGCGACAGTTCCGGGGCAACCCGTCACTGACCGGAGTGTCCGAGGCAACCTTGCCGGAGGAGTTGACCTTGCTGTGGACCTACGAGGCGGACGAGGCAATCGACTCGTCGGCGGCGATCGCCGACGGCACGGTGTATGTCGGCACCTATGCCGGCACATTGATCGCGCTGGACCTGGAGACGGGCGAAGAGCGTTGGACCTACACGACCGGCGATCTGGGCATCGGCGAGTCGTGGGGCGGGGGGGGCGGGGGCCGGGTGGTAATAGGCGAGCGGGGGGTGGTGGTACATGACGGTTAAAACCACACCCGGTCCGCCCCGGGGGACAGCCAGACAAAAGGG
>JASLOY010000290.1:3414-5316 GCA_030745255.1 Vicinamibacterales bacterium | reverse complement strand
GCAGACTGCTCCAGGTTCCAGCGGTGATCGACGCATCGCCGAATGTGATGCTACCCTCGAAGTACGGCTCCGCTATGAAACCCTCGGTTTCCTGAATGATGCCGCGGAAGTAGTACTCGTTGATGAAATCGACGCCGGCACCGAGTGAGACGTTGCCGTCGTTTTGGGCGGCCGCGGTGCTTGGCAGTAGGCCGAAGGCCACAGTTACCGCCAAGGCAATACGTGACAGCCGGGTCGTGGCGTGTGTCAGAGATGTGCGGGTGAGCGTCATTTGCCTGGTTCCTCCTGGAAGATCCCGCCCGGTGCGCTGGCGGTGTGTCGTGGGTGAATCGAAATCTACATTTATGTCGAGAGCAACACGATCTCCGACAAGGGCGTCATCGAACGAGAGCGGCGGCGCCGCCAGACACACGGTGTCCGGCGGTCGCTCGCGGTCATTTCCATCTAGCGGTGGGCAATTTGGGAGCCACCATACGCCTCCATGCCGTGCTCGCCCACATCGAGGCCCGTGCGTTCTTCCTCCGGGCTTACCCGCAAACCGACTGTGGCCTTGAGGGCGAAGAAGATGATGAGGGCTGCCGAGAAACAGAAGAGGGCGTAGGCTCCGACTCCAATCAGCTGGGTCATGAACGAGTGGTCGGCGTTCGTGCTGAAGATACCGACCGCCAGCGTGCCCCAGATCCCGCACACGAGGTGAACCGAGACGGCGCCGACCGGATCGTCGATCTTTGCACGGTCGAGCAGCAGCACAGACGCCACGACCATGACGCCCGCGACCAGACCGATGATCATGGCGGAGTTCACGCTCACCGTGTCGGCGCCGGCGGTGATGCCGACGAGACCGGCCAGCGACCCGTTGAGCACCATCGACAGGTCAGGCTTGTGCTGCAGTGTCCAGGTGGCCGCCATGGCCCCGAGGACGCCGGCGGCTGACGCGAGCGAGGTGGTGACGAACACCAGCGAAACGAGCTCGGGATCGGCGCTCAGCACCGACCCGCCGTTGAACCCGTACCAGCCAAGCCACAGCAGAAAGACCCCGATCGTGGCAAGCGGCATGCTATGCCCGGCGACCGGACGAATCTTCCCATCTACATACTTGCCCAGCCGCGCTCCCAGGACGATGATGCCGGCCAGTGCCGCCCAGCCACCGACGGAGTGCACCAGCGTGGAGCCAGCGAAGTCGTAGAAACCCATCTGGTCGAGCCAGCCGGCGCCCCACTTCCATGACCCGGCGATCGGATAGATGAATGCCACGTAGATCGTCGTGAAGAGGAGGAACGGTCCCAGCTTGACGCGCTCCGCCACTGCGCCCGACACGATGGTGGCGGCGGTCGCGGCGAACATGGCCTGAAAGATGAAGTCGGTCCAGTATGTGTAGGCTCCGCTCGCATAGGCAATCGTGTTGCCTTCGGCGCCTGGGTCGAGCCCGAAGCCGGCGAAGCCGAAGAACTGGCCGATGCTGAAGTCGCCTGGATACATCAGGTTGAACCCGACGATTGCGTAGGTCAGTAGACCGATGGCGACGATACCGGTGTTCTTGAAAAGGATGTTCACCGTGTTCTTCGCCTGGGTCAGCCCGCTTTCCAGTGTGGCGAAGCCCAGGTGCATGATGAAGACCAGGAACGTGGCGACCAGCATCCAGGTGTTGTTGACGGTGAACAGCTCCTGCGAGACCTCATCCTGCGCGTAGGCGACGCTCGGCAGGAGCGCGAGACCGAGGAGGAGGAGGGTCGTGCATCGACCGACCAATCGCGGCAACCTTTTCGTCATTGGTGTCTTCCTTCCTTCTGCACAATCACTGGGGATGACGTGGCCCATCACAGCGCCTCGTCGCCGATCTCACCGGTTCTGATTCGTATCGCCTGTCCGATGTCGCTGACGAAGACCTTGCCGTCCCCGATC
>JASLOY010000290.1:0-3404 GCA_030745255.1 Vicinamibacterales bacterium | reverse complement strand
ACCTGTTCGTCGCTGACCACTGTGTCGAGCTTCATCTTTGGCACGAAGTCCACCGTGTATTCGGCGCCGCGGTAGATCTCGGTGTGTCCTTTCTGTCGGCCGAAGCCTTTGACTTCGGTTACGGTGAGCCCCTGGACGCCGGCCTTGGCCAGCCCGTCCCGGACCTCGTCGAGCATGTGAGGTTTGATGATGGCGCTGATTAACTTCATCTGCATCTCCTGGCTGCCGGTGGCGGACGCCTGCACGTCCACCGGTGATGGCTGACGACGTCGCGTTGTCTTGAGCCGCGGCCACGCACGCGAGCGCGCCGCCGGCAGAGACAGGTAGCAAAGCTGGGGCCAGCTCGACCTGCCCGATGGCAACGGGTTGTTTGTTCTGTGAAACCGGGGCTGAATCGAGACGCGCGACCATCGGGTCGCGGTGCGGATCAACAAGATTGTAGAGCCGGGAAAACCGATCCGACGTTCATGTAGCGCCGCGGCCAGACTGAAACGCGGCACCCGTCTGCCGACCCGGATCCCGGCCGTGACCTACGACCGGTACCGGTTGCAGTCGATGTCGTACTTCTTGACCTTGTAGCTGATGATCCGCTCGGTCGACTGGAGGAGGGTGGCCGCCTTTACCCGGTTACCGCGGGTCGCTTTGAGCGTGTCCTCGATCAGATCCTTTTCGTAGGCCTCGACGGCGTCGCTGAGGGATAGGCTCATCGCCGTGCCCGACGCCTCGCCGGTCTGGAGCGATGGCGGCAGGTCGTGCGCGTGGATGACGTTGCCATCGCAGACGAGCACCGACCGCTCGATCGCGTTCTCGAGCTCACGCACATTTCCCGGCCAGTGATAGGCCATCAGCATGTCGATCGCCGGCGTCGAGATGCGTTTCACCTGCTTGCCGTGCTCGACGGCGTACCGCTCGAGGAAGTGATCGGCCAGCAGCAGCACGTCGGTCTTGCGTTCCCGCAAGGGGGGCACGAAGATCGCAAAGACGTTGAGCCGGTAGTGGAGATCGTTGCGGAACGTGCCGGCGGCGATCGCCTTTTCGAGGTCAGCGTTGGTTGCCGCGATGAGTCGAACGTTCACTTTGACCGGATCAGTACCGCCCAGACGCTCGAACTCCCGCTCCTGCAGGACGCGGAGCAGTTTGAGCTGGGTCGACTGATTGAGGTCTCCGATTTCATCCAAGAACAGCGTGCCGCCCTCGGCCAGCTCGAACCGTCCCTTCTTGCGCGTGCGGGCGTCGGTAAACGCTCCCTTTTCGTAGCCGAACAGCTCCGACTCGATCAGCGAGTCGGGGAGCGCCGCGCAGCTGACCTTGATGAACGGCTTCTTGGCCCGCGGCGAGTTGTAGTGGAGAGCGTGCGCGATCAGTTCCTTGCCGGTGCCCGACTCGCCCCTCACCAGCACGGTTGTGGTGGCGCTGGCCACCTGGGCGACCTGGGCGTAGACCTCTCGCATTGGGCTGCTGGTGCCCACGATGTTGGCGAAATCGTAACGCTGCTTCAGCTCGCCGCGCAGGTGGACGTTCTCCTCTACGAGCCGCTGACGTTCGGCGTCCACCAGGTGGCTGACCCGGATGGCCTGGGCGATCATCGAGGACACGACGCCGAGGAACCGGACGTAGTCCTGATAGTCGCGTCCCTTCTCGAAGGGCAGATCGATGCTGATGGCGCCGACCGGCTTCTTTCGGGTCTTGATCGGCACGCAGATGAAGCTGATGTCTCGGCGCTCGAGGTTCTTGCGCCGCGCGCGATTGAGAAACATCGGTTCCTTGCTGGCACGCGGGACGATCACCGGTTTGCCGCTTTCGACGACCCGGCCCGTCACTCCTTCGCCGACCGCGTAGCGGGCCGACTGTCCCTCCTTGGTGAGGCCTTCTGACGCTTCCACTTGGAGCAGTCCGGTGTCGGGGCTCAATAGGGTTACCGAGCTGCACACGACGCTGTATCGTCGGTCGAGAAGTTGCAGCACGCGCTGGAGCGCCGCCCGCAGGCTGGACCCGCCCGCGAGCGCGTCGTTGATCTCGGCCAGCGCGGTCAATCGGGAGGCGTCGTGTGAGATGGCGCGTTCTTTGGCCACAGGGTTGCCGGCGTGTGGTTGCCGATCAGGACGACGGAGCTGGGCTGACTCGGAGAGCGGTTTGGAAAACAGTGGATAGCGAAGCCGTCCCGCCTTCGCAGGAGCTTCGGTGGGCAGGCAGTCTCCCTCCTGACTTCTGACTTCTGACCTCTGACTCTTCGAGCATTCAAGGCACCGGCATGGGGAGCTGCGTCTCGCCCATCAGATGGCGGTCGATGCCAGCCGCGGCGCTACGGCCTTCGGCAATCGCCCACACGATCAGCGACTGGCCACGCTGCATGTCTCCGGCGGTGAACACCCCGTCGACACTTGTCATCCAGTTGGCGTCCCGCGCCACGTTGCCGCGGTCGGTGAGGGTGACGCCGAGCTGGTCCAGGAGCCCGTCGCGCGTGGGTCCGAGGAAGCCCATCGCCAGCAGGACGAGGTCGACCTCCAGCTCGAACGCGCTGCCCGGCACTGACGTGAAGGCGAGACGCCCGTCTTCCCGCGTCATCTCGACTTTGCCGCCGTGCAGCGTCGTCACCTGTCCAGCCTCATTGCCGGTGAACCGTTCTGTGGAGACCGAGTATACGCGCTCGCCACCTTCTTCGTGCGCCCTGGTGACACGGAAGATGTTCGGCCATTCCGGCCACGGATTGGTTTCTTCCCGTCGGTCCGACGGTCGCGGCAGCAGCTCGAACTGATGGATCGATTGCGCACCATGCCGGTGGGCGGTGCCGAGGCAGTCGGCCCCGGTGTCGCCGCCGCCGATGATCACGACGCGTTTGTCTTTCGCCGTGATGACCTCCTCGTCGGCGACCACGTCACCCTCGCAGCGGCGGTTCTGCTGGACCAGGTATTCCATCGCGAAGTGGACGCCACTGAGCTCACGTCCGGGCACCTCGAGGTCGCGAGGGTGGCCGGCGCCGCCGGCAAGCAACATCGCGTCGAACTCTCGTTTCAGCGTGTCAGCGGGCACGGTGACGCCGACGTCGCTGTTGACCTGAAACGTGACACCCTCCGCTTCGAGGATAGCCAACCGGCGGTCCAGGAATCGTTTTTCCATCTTGAAGGCCGGGATGCCGTACCGCAAGAGACCGCCGATGCGATCCGAACGCTCGAACACGGTGACCCGGTGGCCGGCGCGGTTGAGCTGGTCGGCCGCGGCGAGACCGGCGGGTCCGGACCCGATAACCGCCACCGTCTTCCCGGTGCGTGTCGTCGGGGGCTCCGGGCGGATCCAGCCCTCCTCGAAGGCGCGATCCACGATGGCGAGCTCGATCGACTTGATCGTCACGGCGTCCCGGTCGATCGCGAGCACACACGAGCCCTCGCACGGCGCCGGGCATAAGC
>JASLOY010000028.1 GCA_030745255.1 Vicinamibacterales bacterium | reverse complement strand
GGGAGTACGAAGACTATGTGCGCGATCGGCGATGTGCTCGGCGAAATTTCGACTCGCGACTTCGTGTGCTGCGGTCGTTTCTCCAACCTACCCGACACCGTCACCTGTTCGAGGTTGGCAGCGCCTACGGGTTTTTTCTCGATCTGGCACGCAGGGAGTTCGAGACAGTGCGGGGCATCGACGTGACCGGCGCAGGCACGCGGTTTGCGCGCGATACGCTGAGGCTCGATGTGCTCACTGACGACTTTCTCCAGTACGACTTCGGCGCGGCCCGATTCGATGTCGTGTGCTTGTGGGACACAATCGAGCATCTGCGGTCGCCGGGTCGGTATGTGCAGAAGATTGCGGATCACACCGAAAGCGGCGCCCTACTGGCTGTGACTACTGGTGACATTGGAAGCCTCAACGCAAGGATGCGGCGGGGATCTTGGCGGTTGATCCACCCGCCCACGCACCTTCACTACTTCTCACGGGCTACGCTCGGTCGGCTGCTGAGGCGGCACGGCTTCGACGTGGTGTACAGTCGGGCGTGCGGATTCTGGCGGAGTGCGCGCGGGGCTGCCTATGCGTTGCTCGTTCTTCGCCAGCGCCGACCAGAGCTGTTCGCCCGTCTGGAGCGCGCGGGTCTGGTCGATTTCGACTTCTACCTGAACCTGTTCGACATCATGTTCGTGATTGCGCGCCGCCGGTGACCCATGGAGGCTAGTCGGCAGAGCACTGGCTGCGCCGTGGCCCTGGTCGGCGCCGGACGGATGGCGCGCGAGCATGCCCGCGCGTTTGCCGACGTGCCTGGCGTGAGCCTCGTGGGCATTCAGAGCCGCACCCGGGCGCAGGCCGAGCGTCTCGCGGCCGAATTCGGGATCGCCCGCGTGTGTGACACGCTTGGCGAGCTATACGAATCATCCACTGCCTGTCTCGTGGTTGTGGCGGTCTCCGAATCAGCTGGCGGCGAAGTGGCTGAAGCCTGTTGCCGATTTCCGTGGGTCGTGTTCCTCGAGAAGCCGCCGGGTCTCACTCCAGCCGAAGCGAGACGAATTCGCCAGTGCGCTCAAGAGATGAGCCGGACGGTGATCGTGGGCCTGAATCGCCGCTTCTATTCAGGGACACAGACCGTGCTAGAGGAACTGAAGAAAGATGATGGGACTCGGCACATCGACGTGCACGACCAGCAGAATCAGGGGGTCGCAACGGACCTAGGAATGCCGGATCGCGTTGTTGCTCACTGGATGTATGTGAACTCGATCCATCTCATCGACTATTTCCGCGTATTTGGCCGTAGTCCCATCGCTTCCGTGACGCCGGTGTTTCCGTGGACACCAGACCCTGTGCCGCCGGTAGTGGCGGCTAAGATCGAGTTTGAGAACGGCGACACGGGACTGTATGAGGCGGTCTGGCGCGGGCCGGGTCCGTGGGCCGCAACCGTGACGACAGCCGGCCGTCGGTGGGAGTTGCGACCGTTGGAGCAGTTGCGCGTGCAGCGGTCCGGCGAGCGGACGCTCGAGCCGATAGATCCCTCGCCCTGGGATAGGGCATTCAAACCTGGTTTTCGCCTGCAGGCCGAGCAGGCAGTAGCGGCTGCGCTTGGCCGGCACTCGCGGAGCGTGACGCTGGACGACGCGCTGGAGACGATGGATCTGGTCTCGACGATTTATGGGCTTGCCTGACGTCGTTGGTCTCGTCACGGCACGGGGAGGTTCGAAGGGCCTACCGCGTAAGAACATTGCGCCGCTGGCAGGCAAGCCGCTCATGGCGTGGACCATAGAAGCTGCGCTGGCGGCCGGGACGCTGCGACGCCTGATAGTGTCCACCGACGATGAGGAATGCGCGGCCGTGGCACAAAGTTGGGGCGCCGAGGTTCCGTTCCTTCGCCCGGCGGCTCTGGCCACTGATGACTCGCCGGACATCGACGCCATCTTGCATGCGCTCGACTGGCTGGTTGCCGACGGCGACGAGCCACAGTTTGTTCTGATCTTGCAGCCGACTTCTCCGCTGCGGCTGGCCGAGGACATCGATGCCGCTGTTATGCTCGCCGTCGACACTGCCGCCTCCGCCGTCGTAAGCGTCACTGAAGCCGCCTCGCATCCCTACTTGACGATGCGGATTTCTGATGACGGACGGCTTGCGGACATGGTGCCGAAACCGTCAGGCTACTTGCGACGGCAGGATTTTCCGGCCGTCTACGCGCTGAATGGGGCCATCTACTTGGTTCGCTCCAGCGTGCTTCGGTCCGACCGGTCCAAGTGCCCACCCGGCGCACACGCCTACGTGATGCCCAGCGAGCGCTCGATCGACATCGATACCGCCTGGGACCTGCACCTCGCGGACCTCATTCTTTCCGATCGCCAGCGGATGACTCCGGCCTCATGAAGATTCTCGGCTTGCAGAGCTGGGCGTCTCATGAGCCCGCCGCCGCGATTCTCAGCGACGATGGTGACGGGAGCGAGCTGGTGTCCGCCCTGGCCACCGAAGAGCGGCTCCTTCGGTGTAAGAACAGCTATCAGTTTCCCGCGCACGCGCTCGTCGACTGCATGGACCGCCTCGGCATCGAGTTGCTGCGCGAGATCGACTATCTGGCGACCGACTACTCGAAGCTTCCACGGTGGATCGACTCGGGGCCACACTATCGGAAGCTGCTGCACGACTACATCAAGCTGAAGCTCGACCTGCCCGAGGATCGGATCGTCGTCGTCCGGCACCATGATGCGCACGCCGCCACCGCGTTCTATCCAGCGGGCTACGACGAGGCCGCCATTCTCGTGGTGGATGGCGTGGGAAGCGAAAACGAGACCACCTCGCTATATCGTGGTGAGGGCACCCGCATCGAGTGTGTCGAGCGTGCCACCGAGTACGGCGTGGGCGCGCTATACGATCTCGTGACGGTCCTGCTCGGGCTGGTCGGTAACCATCGGTGTGCGCAGCCGGGCAAGACGATGGGGCTGGCGCCATACGGCGCGATGGCCCCCGGTCCGGTGTTGGATCTCGCGCCGCGTGGCGATGGACTCGCGATTGACTACTCCCACTTCATGTCGCGCTTACCGTTCTACCGCCTCAAACAGGCACTTGCACCCTGCCCCTCGAAGACCGAGGTGACCAGCCCGCATTACGCCCGTATCGCGTACGACGTACAGGCGGAAGTGGAACGGGCGCTGGTTCATCTCGCACGATATGCACTCGAACGTACCGGCTCCAGCAACCTCGTGTTCGCAGGGGGAACTGGCCTCAACTGCGTCGCCAACGGCATCATTGTGAAGAAAGTCAGTGTCGACGGTTTCTATGTGTATCCCGCCTGCTCGGACGAAGGGATCGGCCTCGGCGCCGCGCTATACGCCTACTACAACGTCCTGCCGGTGTCGAAATCCAAGCGCTTCGTGATGCCGCACGCATATACAGGGCGGACATTCGAACAGAAGGGGATCCGCGAGCTGCTGGAGCGGCTCGAGGTTCCGTTCGACGCATGTACCCCGGCGCATGTGGCGGAGCGGCTCGCGTCCGGCGAGATCGTCGGATGGTTCACCGGTGGCAGCGAGTCGGGCCCGCGTGCCCTCGGGCATCGCAGCATCCTGGCCGACCCGCGTGACCCGACAATGAAAGACGTAATCAACAACCGGGTCAAGCACCGCGAGGCGTACCGCCCGTTTGCGCCAAGCGTCCTGGAGGCTCAGGCTGCGGAGTTTTTTCACCTAGACCGCCCCAGCCCATACATGCTGTTGGCCGGTCCCGTCCGCGAGGAGAAGCAGGCCCTCATCCCGGCGGTGGTTCACGTGGACGGGACCAGTCGGATCCAGACGGTCTCGCGCACGGACGGCGGAGTGTACTTTGAGGTCATCGAGGCGTTTCGGAGATTGACGGGGATCCCGATGGTTCTCAACACCTCCTTCAACGACAACAACGAGCCGATGGTGGAGACGCCAGAGGACGCAATGATCACGTTCCTCAGCACCGAGCTGGACGCGCTCTATCTCGAAGGAGTGATCGTCGACAAGGCGCGGGTGCCAGCCGCCGTGGCCGCACCACTGGCTGCCCGGCTGCGTGAGGAACGGCAAGAACGGCAACAGACACGATTCAATGCCTTCGTGGCCAGGTGCTGTTGCAGCTGGTCCACCGCTGACATCCCCGGATACCACACGCGCGCGCTGGTGCGTGCGCTTTGGCATCGACAGTTCGAGGCACTCGAGGCGCTCGAGCATTTTGTCGAAACAGCTCTTGCTGATGGGAGGCGCGTCGGGCTGGTCGGTACGCGCGACCACACGCGTCTGCTGGCCGATACGATTCGAGGTTTTCGGGATCTCGATATCGTGTACGTTCATCATCTGGCGGAATGTGACTGGGAGGATATGGCGTCCATGGGGGTCGAGCCGCGCGAAGGATCCACCGGAGCGCCGGAAGTGATCCTCATCACGACGTACGAATGGCAGAGAGAGGCGGCTCGAGTCGCGGCGGCCTTGTTCGACCCGGCCGTCGAGATCGTTCAGGTCTATCGATCCTGGTCGGAAAACCCGCGTTTCGTGTTTGACGACGGGCGGCCACATGCGGACCAGGTTCCGGACGACCCGGGTGAACAGATCTTCTTCGGCGATCTGGCGGCTATGTGGCCGGTGGAACAGCCGGATTGACATGGTGTCGCGCTGCGCTCTGCAAGCTACGTTTCGCCGCACGACGCAGAACTAGGAACGGCCGGCCGGGCGATACCAAAGACGTCGAGCGACGAACGGCGAACTACGAAATCAACCGCTGCGGCTTGTGACAAACCCAACTGTTCGAATCGGAGACCGGCTCCTTGGTGGCACGTCTCCTGTCTTCGTGATAGCCGAGGCTGGGGTCAACCATAACGGAGACGTGCGGCTTGCGCTTGATCTTGTTGACGCCGCCGCCCAGGCGGGCGCCGACGCTGTCAAATTCCAGGCGTATGTGACCGAGCAGCTGATTACCGCTCGGGCCGAGAAGGCGGGCTACCAGGTGGCTACGACCGGATCGGAAGGGTCTCAGTACGACATGCTGAAGGCGATCGAGCTCGGCCCCGACGCGCACGCGGCGCTCGCGGCACGCTGCCACGACCGCAATGTGCTGTACCTGTGCACCCCCTACGACGAGCCGAGCGTCGAGTTGCTCGAGCGGCTCGGCGTCGCGGCCTTCAAGATTGCCTCCACCGACACGACCAACGTGCCGCTCCTGCGCCGCATCACCGCGAGACCGCGCCCGGTTCTGTTGTCGACGGGGATGTCAACCCACGCGGAGGTGGAGACCGCGGTTCAGACATTGAAGGCCGGCGGATTGGAAGGGCAAATCGTCCTCATGCAGTGCACGTCGGAGTATCCGGCACCGGTCCAAGACGTCAACCTGAAAGCGATCGGGACGCTGAGCGACGCGTTTGGGTGTCCTGTCGGTTTTTCCGATCACACGGAGGGCATCGAGGTCGCCCCCTGGGCGGTCGTTGCCGGTGCCTGCACAATAGAAAAGCACATGACGCTCGATCGAACTTTGCCGGGGCCAGATCACCGAGCTTCGCTGGAGCCTATGGCGTTTGCTTCGCTTGTTACCGCTATCCGTCGCGTGGAGCAGGCCCTCGGGGATGGCGTCAAGCAGCCGATGCCAAGCGAGCATGGGAACCGGATGGCGATGCGAAAGAGTTTGGTGGCGAGGCGTCCCGTTCAAGCAGGGCACGTGTTCGACGTGGACGACCTCACGTGCAAGCGCCCGGCCGGCGGTCTCGAGCCCTCTTGGTTCGACCGCGTTGTGGGCCAGGTTGCCGCGGTCGACCTGGCCGAAGACGACGCGGTCACATTGGACAGCGTGCGCTGGGATCGGTAGTGGAGCTGGGCGGATGTTCACGATCAGGCGGCTCGATGCGGCCCTGGAGCCGGCGCTTATCGCCTTCTTTCGCCTCTTGCACGAAGGGGGTGTCGAACAGTTCTTCCATCCACACCCTTTCACCGCTGACGAGGCGCGCGCGCGCGCCGGGTATGGCGGCGAGGATCTCTACTACGTCGTGACCGAGGGCGATCAGATTCTAGGCTACGGCTTTCTACGTGGGTGGGACGAGGGGTACGATATTCCAAGCTTGGGCATCGTGATTCATCCGGCGCGACGGGGGGTCGGTCTTGGACGGACGTTGATGCACGCCCTCCATCGGGCCGCACGCGAGCGTGGAGCGTTGCGGGTTCGACTCAAGGTGTACTCGAAGAACGTTGCAGCGCGCCGGCTCTACGAGGACCTCGGCTACCTGTTCGGGCCGGTAGAAGAGGATCAGCAGGTTGGGTTCCTCGATCTGTGACAGTGGGCGCGGCGTGCCCATCTACGTGTCGACTGCGTGCCTGACCGGACAGGAGCCGCTCGACCGCCGCCTCGAGCGTTTCGAAGAGCATGGCCTCGACCACGTCGAGCTTGGCGGTGGCGTGGTTTGCGATGGGAAGATGCTCGACCGGCTCGCCGCCAGCTCACGTTCCTTTCTTGTACACAACTACTTTCCACACCCGGCGGTGCCATTCGTGCTCAATCTGGCATCTGGCGACGAGCAGATCCGCCGTCGGAGCATGGAGTTCGCGATGGAGGCGCTGGAGTTGTGTGCGCGTCTGGGCGCCCCATTTTATTCTGTGCACGGAGGGTTTATCACGGATCCGACCGGGCGAGAGGGACCGGGCTTCGCGTTTCCGGCGCCAGCGTCCGCCGACGCAGGCCGCAGGGCATCCGAACGCTTCGGGACCGCTGTCGAAGCAGTGTTGGCGCGTGCCCAGACCCTCGGTGTCGGCCTGTTGATAGAGAACAACGTTTGTCGCGCAGCGCTTCGTGGCAGGCTGCTCTGCGCTACCTCCGATGACTGTGTCTCACTGGTGGCCAAGCGCGCCCATGGAGGACTCGGACTGCTCGTCGACACCGGGCACTTGAATGTGACGGCTCGCACCTACGGATTCGATCGGATGGCGTTCCTAGAGGCGGTCGAGCCGTACGTTGGCGCATATCACGTGCACGACAACGACGGCACTGCGGACATGCACGAGCCGTGTCGTCCGACGAGCTGGGTGATAGGGGCACTTCAGCGTCATCGGCGCCGAGGGGTGCCGGTCGTGCTGGAATCCAAGTTCGACTCAATCGAGGCACTCCGTAGTCACGCTGATTGGCTGGCGACTCAGTTAGTCGCAAGAGACTGACCCTCGTGGGCACGCCAGATTACATCGACCGGATGAATGTTCCGATTGGGAGCAGTATTCGGCATGCACTGCGTGTGATCGATGAGACCGGGCACGGTTGCGTTTTGCTACTGGATCCAGAGACCGGGCACTTCGCGGGCCTAATAACCGACGGAGATATCCGCCGGGCGCTGCTTGCCGGAGGCAGCCTCGATTCGCCAGTTGCCGGTGTCCCGCGGCCCACTCCGACCACCGGCCGCGTCGGGATGCCCCCTGAGCAGATTGCCGAGTTGATGGGCGAACGGATCCGGGTGCTGCCCCTGCTCGACGACCAGAATCGCGTGACCGAACTGGTTCTGCTCGACCGCCGTGTGCGTCTGTCGGTCGCGGCCCCCTCGCTCGGCGAGCGGGAGCTGGAGTATGTGACCGAGTGCTTGTTGACAGGGTGGATATCGTCGGCCGGAAAGTTCGTGACGCAGTTCGAGGATTGCTTTGCGACGTTCTGCGGCACCCGGTACGGCGTGGCCACGAGCAGCGGTACAAGCGCCCTGCACTTGAGCCTGCTGGCTCTCGATATCGGACCCGGCGACGAGGTCATCGTCCCAAGCCTGACGTTTATCGCCACGGCGAATGCCGTCGCCTACACGGGTGCGCATCCGGTTGCCGTCGATAGTGAATCTCGGACCTGGAACATGGATCCGCAGTGCATCGAAGACGCGGTGACGGCCCGGACGCGAGCTATTATCGTGGTACACCTGTACGGTCACCCGACCGACATGGATCCGGTTCTTGACATCGCCCGGCGCCACGGATTCCCCGTGGTCGAAGATGCCGCCGAGGCCCACGGCGCGACCTACAAAGGTCGGACGGTGGGCAGCATCGGGGACATCGGGGCCTTCAGCTTCTATGGCAACAAGATCGTGACGACGGGTGAGGGCGGTATGGTCGCAACCGACCGTAGCGACCTAGCGGAACGCGTGCGGCTGTTGCGCGCCCATGGCATGGCTCCGGGCCGGCGCTACTGGCACCCGGTCGTCGGCTTCAACTATCGCCTAACCAACCTGCAGGCGGCGGTCGGCGTCGCGCAGATGGAGAGGGTGGACGCGATCCTGGCGGCCAAGCGGGGCATCGCCGCGGCGTACGACGAAGGTCTCCACGACCTACCTGGTTTGACGCTTCCGCCGCGCGAGGCCTGGGCCGAGCCGGTTTTTTGGCTCTATTCGATTTTGGTCGATCCAGACGAGTTCGGCTGTGCGCGGGAGGACTTGATGGCTCGCCTCGACAGCCGTGGGGTCGAAACGAGACCCCTATTTCCGCCTATTCATACGCAACCCATCTATCGAACCGAGCGGGCACTACCAGTCGCCGAGCGCATCGCGCGCGTCGGGCTGAGCCTGCCGTCGGCGGTAGGTCTCGGAAAGTCTGACATCACGCGTGTAGTGGAGACCATTCGTGACGTGCGACACGCCCGCTGCTAGGAGGGCGGTCGGGCGACAGGTCCTGACGGCGAGCCCCGCTGAGCGTGGCGGACGTGGCGAGGGCCCAGTGGCGACATGGATGTGATCGGCCCTGTCGGCGCGCTCGTCGCCGTCCTGCTGGCGGTCGAGTTCGGGGTACGCGTGTACCAGCGGTTGACGCAGGGATCTCCTCCTCTTCTGGCAGCGTACCGGGCTCCTCGCGCGAAAGTGCTCGCCTACGAGAGTCACCCGTACGCGTTGTACGTCAAACGTCCGGGCGTCGCCGGGTTGTATCCGTCGAACAACCTGGGTTACGGAGGGACGCGAGCGGTAGTACGCCAGAAGGCGCCGGGTGTCGTTCGAATCTACTGCGCCGGTGGTTCGACCACCGAGCAGCACGACCCCGCTCGCGGACCAGACTCGAGCTGGCCCGGCCAGTTGCAGGACATACTGGCCAAGGGCCTACCGGGAGCGACGATTGAGGGTATCAACGCGGGGATGTCCGGCTACACGTCGGCTGAGTCACTGGCGGAGTTCGTTTTCCGCGGTGTCGATTTGCAGCCGGACGTGCTGCTCATTTACCACAACGTGAACGACGCGTGGATGTGCCAGATGGTCGATGGGTTTCGATCTGATTACACGCACGTTCGGCGGCACAAGCCCTGGTCGGTCGGCTGGGTCAACAGGCTTCCCCAAATGCCTTACGTGCGGTTCTGGGAACTGCTGCGCGGGCGTGTCATCGAGCGTCTGGGAAGGGCCCACTCGCTGCTGTACTGGATTTCAGATCCTCCGTGGAACACAGCGTCGGTCGCAAGTGCCGAGGCGGTGCGGGTATTCAGGCGAAATGTGACGAACCTGGTGGCGTCGGCGACTCAGTGGGGTTGCGTTCCTGTGCTGATCAAGTGGGAGTGCGACTGGGCGGAGGTGCAGCTGCCGCCGTTCTTGGAACGTACGGAGGACACAGCGCGCACGTTTTGCGAGTATCTCCGGCGCAACAACGCTGTGCTCGAGCAGGTCGCGGCCGCAAGTGACCGGTGCCATCATCTCGACGTAGGGCCGTTCGAGACAAGGCACTTCGGACCCGACGGAATGCACTTCAGCGGAGAGGGTCTCGCGGAGATGGCCAGGCGCGTGGCACGTGGTGTCGAGCCGATCGTCACACGCATCGTCGAGCGCCGCCCAGCGTCAATTGCCTCGCCCGGAACCACGGGGAGCTAGGTTCACCATGTGGCGATTTGCCAGGTCCTTCGTGCAGCGCCTACGGAGTGTGTGGCAGGCCTATCGTGACCGGCGAGCCGCCAAGAAGGCTGAAGCTGAACGCAAGAACGACATCTACCCACTGTGGTAACCGAAGCAAACGCGTTGGAGGGTTCCGCGCGGACTGCGGTTGGGGCACCGCTCCGAATCATCCCCCGCTTGGACATCAAGGGGCCCAACCTGGTGAAGGGCGTGCACCTGGAAGGACTGCGGGTACTGGGTAAGCCTCACGAGTTTGCCCGGTATTACTACGAGAGCGGCGCGGACGAGCTCATCTACATTGACGTGGTTGCCAGCCTCTATGGCCGAAATAGCTTGCTGCACACCGTGGAGCAAACGGCGCGCGAAATCTTCATTCCCTTGACTGTGGGCGGGGGGCTCCGCACGCTGGACGACATTCGGACGGTGTTGCGTGCTGGCGCTGACAAGGTCGCACTGAACACAGCGGCCATTCAGAGCCCGTCATTCGTTCGCGACGCCGCGCGCAAGTTTGGATCGTCCACGGTCGTGGTGTCGATAGAGGGCGTACGCCAGTCAGATGGCTCATACGAGGCCTACGTCGACAACGGGAGGGAGCCGACGGGTGTGAATGTGCTCGAGTGGGCGGTTCGGGCGGCGGAGCTTGGGGCTGGCGAGCTTCTCGTGACGTCGATCGATCGTGAGGGGACCGGAGAGGGATTCGACCTGAGCCTGACACGCCAGGTCGCCGAGTCGGTCCCGATTCAGGTCATTGCCTGCGGCGGCGCAGGACGGATCGAGCACGTCCACGACGTCATCGTCGATGGAAGAGCGGACGCGGTCGCGCTAGCGTCGATGCTCCACTACGACTACGCCCTGACACGTCCGGTCGACCACGACTTCTCGGGAGAAGGAAATATCGAATACCTTCGTAGCGGCCGAGGATTCGGGCGAGTACACGGCGCGACACTCGGTGAGATCAAGACATGGTTGCACGAGCGGGACATAGTATGTCGCCATGAGGACCCCATTCGTGCCTGAGGCCGTGTCGCCTCGCATCGCCGTCGTGGACTTCGGCATGGGCAACCTACACAGCGTGACGCAGGCCTGTGCGCAGGCGGGGCTCGATGCGGCGGTGACTACCTCGCCCGCGGCGGTGGTGGCTGCTGACGCCGTTGTGCTTCCCGGCGTCGGCGCCTTCGGCGACGCGATGGCCGCGCTCAAGGCGCGCGGCCTGGACGACGCGCTCCGTCACGTGGCCGCATCCGGCACGCCGCTTGTCGGTATCTGTCTGGGCATGCAACTCCTGATGACCGAGAGCCGCGAATTTGGACGCTTCCAGGGTCTCGACATCGTGACGGGCGAGGTGGCGTGGCTCGAGCCCAGCGTCGTCGCGGGCCGGGCTCAGAAGGTGCCGCAGGTCAATTGGAACCGGCTGCACAGATTCGGTTCGGCCGGTGCCGACACCTGGGCGGGAACCGTACTTGACGGACTGCCGGATGGCGTCTCGATGTACTTCCTGCATTCCTTGTATGTGCGGCCGGCCGACCCACGCGTCGTAATCGCCACCACCGGCTACGGCACGACCGAGTTCTGCTCGGCGCTGCAGTGTGGAAACGTGTTCGCCTGTCAGTGCCATCCTGAGCGCAGTGGCAGCGCCGGGTTGGAGGTGTACCGCAACCTGGCACGCCGCCTTCATCGCGCGCGCGCTCGAAAGGAGGACGTTCCCCATGCCGGCACAGCATCGCAGTAGGGCTGCGCTCAAGATCCGGAGCTCGCTCGACCGGCAGCTTGGGAACCAGCCGAGTGATGTCGTGTTCTGCCGTCGGTGCGTCGTGTCGAACCAGCGGCCGCGAATCACATTCGACGAGGAGGGCGTGTGCAGCGCCTGCCGCTTCGCCCACGAGAAGCACCACGTCGTCGACTGGGAGCAGCGCGGGCTTGAGCTGCGTGAGCTCTGCGAGCGCCACCGTCGCACCGACGGCCGGTACGACGTGATCGTTCCGGGCAGCGGCGGCAAGGACAGTGCGGCGGTCGCCCACAAGCTCAAGCACGACTATGGGATGCACCCGTTGACCGTGACGTGGGCGCCCTTCGTCTATACCGACATCGGCTGGCAGAACTACCAGCGCTTCGTAGCCTCGGGGTTTCCAAATCTGCTGGCATGGCCCAACGGTCTCCTGCACCGAAAGCTGGCCAAGGCGGCGCTCATCTCCGTTGGCGATCCGTTCGTCCCCTTCATCTACGGTCAGATGGCCTATGCGTTCCACGTCGCGCTGCAATTCGATATTCCGCTGCTCTTTTTCGGCGAAAACGGTGACGCGGAATATGGCGGTTCGGCGCGATATGCACACCGAGCGGTGATGCCACTCGAGGACTGGGCCGAGTTGTACTTCAAGGGAGTGACGGCGGACGACCTGGTGGAGTGGGCGCTCGAGCGCGGTGTCCTACGAACGGACGATTACACCCAAGCCGATTTGACGTTCTACAAGCCGCCACCGCTCGACGCGCTTCAGGCGCGCGGTGTCCAGATGCACTGGTTCTCCTATTACCAAAAATGGGTGCCACAGGAGAACTACTACCACGCCGTCGAGCACACCGGTTTTCAGGCGAATCCCGAGGGCCGCTCTGAGGGGACGTATTCGAAGTACGCGAGCCTGGACGACCGGCTGGACGGGCTCCACTTCTATTTCTCGTTCGTGAAGTTCGGCATCGGGCGGGCCACCTCTGATGCCGCGCACGAGGTGCGCGACGGCCACCTCACGCGCGAAGAAGCCGTGGCGCTGGTCCAGCGCTTCGACGGGGAGGTGCCGAAGAAACACTTCCGCGAATCGCTGGAGTACCTGGACATGACTGAAGCGGAATTGTGGCAGGTCGTGGACTGGTACCGCACCCGGGCGCCGCATCTGTGGCAACAGGTGGACGGCGAATGGCGCCTGATGTGTCAGGTCGAGCCGTTGTGACCATCGAACGCGCTCCTCGCCCCGCCGCCAGGCGAGCCGCTCTCAGCCGTTGACGACTTCCCCCTCCTCCGTCCCGCGTGCAGAGTGGGTCGCGCTCGTCGAGCTCTTGTCGATAGCGTCGCTACTGCCGCTGCTACGAGCGCGTGCCGCCGGTGGACGGCTCAAGGTGATGTACCTGCATGCCACAGCCGGAGGGCTTCGGCTCGTCAGGTGGCTCAGGCGTATCAGGATTGTGGACGGGATGCCTGTGCAGGTCCAGGACTCGGGGTTTGCGTATCTTGATCGGCAGTCGACCCGCTATTGGCACACGGAGCTCGAAGCGCTACGTGCTGCGCGTGACCTGAATGCACGTCTGAGGCCGGAGTGGGAACCGCTGCTCGCGAGGCTCTCTCCCTACGGCAGAGCCATTGCCACGACGAACGTGCTACAGGGCTGGGTGACGGAATCCATTCATCTCAGCCAGGATATGGCGCAGTGGGCGGCTACATCGCAAGACGTTCCCATGAGTCACGTCACTGTGATCGGCCAGGTCGCCCCACTTGCGCAACTGCTCGACCGGGAGCGTAGCGGCGGGCCGGTGGTGCGATCCCAAGCTACGCTTCGGCCGGCGGCGGCCTTCGTGGGAGCGGCGTTGCTAGTCGCCCTGGGGCAACTGCTGCGCGGGTTGTTCGCTGGCCGGTCGACGCCATACCGGCCGGCCCGAATCGGAGTGACGGCGGCATGGGGGACGCGCCTCGCCCGCGCGAATGACCTCTACTGGTGGTGGGACACTGCGATAGCCCCAGCCAGGCTGCTGTACTTGCTCGACACCAGAGAGAGCTTTCGGGACTCGGTCGAACAGGTGGGCAGGCTCGGCATTCGGGTCGTCGCAGTCGGGACGTGGCTCGGTCCACCTCCGGCTCCATCATTGCCGCGCTCGGCACCGCCGTGGAGCGTTGCGCTCAAAGACTTCACGCTCGTCGCGTCGCTGACGCGGCGCGTCTTGACGTCTGCCAGGCCGAGGCGGCACGCGCTGGCGTCGCTGGCTTGGCGGTATATGACGGCGAGACGGTTGGCTTCCCAGTATCGTGCCGCCGGCGTACGCGCTGTCTTTCATAATCAGGAGACACAGGCCGACTGCATCAGCCAGGCGGCAGAGCTCGCCGGCGGCATCCGACTGGGCGCGCAATGGGCCAGCCTGGCGGGGCCGTGCGGTACGGCCGTCAGGACCCACCACGCGTTCTTCTGTTGGGGAATACGAGATGCGCGGATCTACACGGACTCAGGGTCGACCGTGAAGCATCTTCTCATCGCCGGGTGCCCGATGGTCGAGGTGGGCGCCAGCGCAGCGGCTCGCACAGTGGCTCAATGCGCGGTCGATGCTCTCCGCGCGGCAGGCGCCCGCATCATCCTTGCCCTCTTCGATACGAACTTCACGCCTGACTTCTATTCAGCCTTTCTTCGCTGGGCCATCGGGTGCCCGGATGTGGGCCTCCTCATCAAGAGCAAATGGAAGGGATGGGCGCGCGCCAAAGCGGACGGTCTCGATGGGATCGTCGACCGCGCGGTTTCGACAGATCGAGTCGTGGCCCTACCAGACGATGCTTCCCCGGCCGTCGTCGCCCAGGCCGCCGACTTCGCTGTCGGCTGTGTGTCCCCATCCGCCGTTATCGTTTCGGCGCTCGCGGGTGCGCGCGTACTCTTCATCGACTACGAAGGCGTCGACCGCGGACCCCTGAAACCCTACGCGGCGTTCGATTCGCTGGGGCCAGGTCGATGCGTGTTCTCCTGCGCGGAAACCTTGCGGTTGGCGGTCGAGCAGTATCTCGACGACCCGGTCGCTCACCAATGCCTAGGGGACGCCACACCGATTCTCGACCAGCTCGACCCGTTCCGTGATGGCCAAGCCAGCCGACGAATCGGAGACTATGTGGCCTGGTACCTCGGCGGCCTCGACGCCGGCCTCTCGAGCGACAGCGCCGTCGCACGAGCCACGAGACGGTACGCCGACACCTGGGGAGAGAACAAGGTGGTTCGGGGCCTTGAGTGTCAGCCAGACCGGAAGCTATCACCCCAGGTTTCGCCGTCCTGACAGATGTGGCTTGATCA
>JASLOY010000289.1 GCA_030745255.1 Vicinamibacterales bacterium | reverse complement strand
GTGCCACTTCAAGTGGGCCGAGGTCAACGACTTCGCGGATGCCCAACATTGGCTCACCGACGCCGAGGTCATGGTGGCTACCGGAAAACACAACTGGGGACAGCATGTGTCCCTCCAAATCTCCGCGGAAGCCGGTCCGGGAGGCGGTATAGGCATCGACGTCTTCGACGGCAGGTGGATGTACCCGTGGGACGCCGACACCGAGTGGCACCATGCTGCAGCCGTCTTCCCTGAAGGAGGAGTCAACACCAACGACTTCATCATCTACTTCGACGGCGAGCGCGTGCCCCAGGACGAGATGGTCGATGCTCTCGGCCCGGACGTCTTCGACACTGTCGGCGGGGAGGTGACCATTGGGTGCTGGACTGGCGGGCCCATCAATTTCTTCAACGGGATCATCGACGATGCCGCGATGTTCCCCTTCGCGATGGATCCTGAGGACATTGCCAACGTCGCTAAGAGGGGCCTCGTGAAGGGCCAGACGATGGACGTCTCGCCAAGTGCCAAACTGGCGACGTCATGGGGCGCCCTCAAAGAACGGGAGTGACCCTGCCACGCCGTGTGTCCCGGATCACTCGCCCCCAGCGGGGGATGGGACTGGCGGTGGGTGTGAGCACCATGACCCACCGCCCGTTCGCCAGGGTACTGCGGTATGTTGGGCCGCTTTCCGCCCGTGCGCTTGCAGGCGCTGTAGCGAGGCATGGGGCCGTTGAGCTCCCACGAGCGCGCCCGTCATACGTCCTCCTGTTTGGTCGCATCGATCCCATCGAAGTCGAGACACGCGGCGCCCACCTGCTCCATCAATCCGCTGATGGCCGTGTATCTTCCGATAATCCCGAGTTATGTCACACGCCGCAGATTTCGATACCCGTAACTCGTAGTTGTGCCACACGAGATGAACAGGCGTTGTCCCCCAATCGCAGCAGGACGTCGGAGCGGATCGGGGCGCCTCTGTTGCGTCGAGGCGTCTGCTGAATCACACTCAGCGTGAGATTCGTCGGAGGACTGGGTCCCCATCCCGTGATCTAGGGAATACCGGGCAACCGCTCCGACGCATCAACGGACTGCCCACCTGCTTGGCGATTGAAAAGGGTCTAGGAAGCGCATGGACAAGCACCCCGTATACCTGGGGCTCGATCATAGGCGTCCGCTGACTTGGTGTTGGCTCTTACTGGCGGCCCTCCTCGCGTTTTTATCGGTGGCGTGCGGCGCGCGGGAGGATATCTCGCTCAACGTCGTCCGACACGAGTTGTCCCGCGGCGACCTCGAGCGCGCGGGGGCGGCCCTACTAAGCGCGAAGCGGCACGACGCGGACCTGATCGAGACGATTCGAGGCCTTCTTTCCATCTCCCAGGCGAACTGGCGGTCGCGTACCCAGGAGGCGGCCGAGGCACTCCATGCCACCGACGCGGTCGTGCGGGAGCTGAGTGTCCGAGACCTCGCGGGCGAACTGGACGACCGTTCGTTCGAGCGCATGATGGCCCTCGTCGGGCAGCGTGACTTTGCCGTCGAACGGTTGGTGGCTGCTCTTGCCGATCGCTCGGCCGCCGCCCTCGAGTCTGTGACGGCAGATGCCACCTATGTCGCGCTTCTCGCGCGCAAATGCCTGCCGGTGTCGGCCCGCAAGGCCGCAGACGCCGTCCTGGAGAAGTTGGGCAATGCTGCGTTCGAACCGCTCGTTGCCTCGCTTTCTGCCGAGGACGAGTCGATCCGTGCCGCGGCCGTTGCCGCATTGGGACGGCTTGGCGATCCCCGAGCCGTTGCGCCCCTGGCGGGTCTGGTCGGCGCGGAGGAGGATTTCGGCGTGCTCTACGAACTGCCCCTGGCGCTCGGGCGGTTCGATGGGATCGAGGCGGCTCGGGCTTTGGCTTCGATGCTCGAGCTCCAGGACGACCGATCGTACCGCGCGCCATCTGGGCAATCGCGCGCGCAGGCGATTCGTCTGGTTCGCATGATGATTCCACGCCATCTAGCCGTAACGGATGATCTCTTGCCTCTGCTCCTCGGTCGGCTGGGAGACGACAATGCTTACGTTGTCGAGCGCGCCCGCGAGTGCCTCGTGTTCTTGGGCCGCACCGCCGTGCCGGCGACACTGCAGTTCGCGGCGGGCGAGTGGCAGACGACACCCTTGTCAGTAGTGGCAGTGCTGGACGAGAGATCCGAGCGAGAGCGTCGTGTTGCGATGTTCACGCAGACAGTCCTGGTGCTCGTCGAGCTGCGTGAGCCGACGATGATGGACGCCGAGCAACGGTCCGTGCTGGTGAGTATCCTCGACACCGCGTTGGACGTTGAGGACCTTCGCGATGCTCTCACCGCAGCGACGTTGGTGAACGATGGCTTCTACGCGCCCACTGGTGTGCCCAACAAGGGCTTGTTGGCCAGGGCGGCCGGCACAGGGATCCCACCACCGGTCCTGAACGGTAGCGGCGCCGGTCTACCCATGCCAACAACCGCCGTGTCGCCATACCAGAAGATGGGCGGCTACATCGTCGATTCCATGACGGCGCGTCTCGACTCGGACGAGCTCCGCGTACGCGTGACGGCAGCTAAGACGCTCGAAGCGATCCGCGATAGCCGGCCCGCGCAGGTGCTTGTGGCGCGCATAAGAAACGAGCGCGAGGCGGAGCCTCTTGTTGCCATGGTAGGCGCGGCGGCCGCGATCAAGATCCGGGAGGCGTTCCCGGTGCTCGTGGACCTTCTGGACTCCCCGCGCTCGGAGGACCCGCGCGTCAGGATGGCAACCATTTCGGCGATTGCGGCCATCGGTGACAAGTATCGATATCCCGAGGCAATGGACCGCGCCGTCGAGCGGATTCGGGAGCTGACGCTCGACCGGGATGAACGCGAGTCCGTCCGAACCGTCGCGCTGAAGGCGTTTGCGACTATGAAGCCCGACGGCGTGGCACTCGACGTGCGCCGGATCCTGTTGGGGGAGCGTGAGTCGGACACTTTGAGGAAGACCGCGGCATTCACGCTAGGCGAGCTTGGCGCGAAGGCAGAGGAGGTCGTGCCGGCGATAGAGGAGGTCCTCAGGATTCGCCGGGACGAGAGGAGCCATTTTCTTCGCCGGATCAAGCGACTCTATGGCGACGAGGAGACACTGAACGAGCGTTGGGAGGCCCTCGGCTGGAAGGGCGGCTACGGCAGCCTCCGCGACGTCAAGGTCATTGTGAGCCTGATTCGGTCGGAGATCGTGCACGCGTACCGCAAGGTCGCCGGCGCTGACGCGGCACCGCTGCTCATCAAGGTGTTGGAGGATGATCAGCGGGCGGTTGTGCGTCAGGCGGCTGCCTTCGAGCTCGGAGAGCTGCACGCGGGCACGGACGCCCTGATCGATTCGCTTGAGTCGGACGATGTGGGCGCAGTCCGCGCCTCCGCCGCTGCGGCACTCGGGAAGATCAAGGGCGAGGCCGTCGTGCAGCCGCTGCTCAAGGCGATGCGCGAGGACGACTACGAGACCACGCGCCGGAACGCGGCCGTCGGCATCCGATCGATCGCGGCGCGGGCTGCGGTGGTGGGGCTCGTCGACATTCTCATGGGCAGGCACATGAAGGGCGACGTGCTTCCGGTGACGTCGGTCTTCAACGAGGCCGCCGTGTCGCTGATCGAGGATGGAAAGGTCGCGGGGGCACGGGAGCTCGTGCGCGATGAAGTGATGCGGATGCTGGAGCACGCCGACGCCAGGGTCCGGGCGAAAGGGCTCATCATACTCGGCAGCTACGTCCCTCCGGGAATTCTCGACGTGGCGACCCAGCTGCTGCGGGACCCGGCCGAAAGCGCGACCGTACGCGACGCGGCGGTGTTCGTGTTGGGGCAGGTGAAGGACCCACGCGCCATCCCAACGCTGCTTGCGTTACTCCAAGACCAAAACGAGCTGTCGCGAATCCGTCGTCGTGCGGCTTGGGCATTGGGCACGACTGTCGCCGAGGAAGCTACACCAACGCTCCTTGCGGCGCTTGAAGACCCATATCCGCCCTTAAGATCGACCGCGGCGAGCGCGTTGCGGAGCATCGCCGCCGAGGAGGCAGTCCCTCATCTGGCTCGGGTCGCCAGGGATCGCGGGCAGCCACAGTCCGTGCGAATCTCCGCCATCGCTGCACTCACGGGGTTCCCGGGCCAGACATCCAGTTCGACACTGATGGAACTGCTCGGTCACCAGCGCGGCAACGTGCGCATGGCTGCTGCTGCTGCCGCGGGAGTGCTGAAGCCGGAGGGCGGGGTGCCAGCGCTGGCGGCAATACTCCGCAACCGAGGCGAGCACGATGACATGCGGCGTGTTGCGGCCGTCGCGATGGGAGAATACGGCGGACGGGCCGCCGACGTCATCACGCCGCGTCTGATGGATGACACAGAGCGAAAGAGTGTCACGATCAACGTCGCCGGGCGGATCGACGAACACTACGTGTTCTGGGAGTCGCTTCTCTGGGCGAGTCGGGCGTTGCCACTCCCGGAGGCGCTGCTTCCGCGGCTCCAGGCGTGGCTCGATGACGAATGGTATCCGATCCACTTCCGGCGTCAGGTCCCGAGGCCCTTGGGGGCCGTGGATCACGCTCGGAGTTCTGAAGTGCTGGCGAAGGCGCTTGAACACGAGGATCCGTTCCTACGTCGGGTCGCCGTGACGGCCGTGCCGCAGACGAAAGACGCATCCTTCATCCTGAAACTAATCGCGGTGAGCAAGAACGCCACGATCGTCGAGGAACGTCGCGAGGTGCCCTTGGCGTTGGGCGGTCTGGGTGACCCGGCGGCGGTTTCATGGCTCGAGGACGCGCTCCGCTCCGACGCGGACGAAACGGTCCGTAAGCACGCGGCCATCGCGCTCGGCTCCCTTAGCGCGGTAGACGTTTTGGCGCGCCAGTTGACAGACGACACGACCACGCGCGTCGTGCTGATCCAGGTCTTGAACGTTCTCAAAGGCCAAGGCATCAAGGCGAACGAAGCTCTCCCGACGATCGACGCGCTCCGCAAGGACTACCGCGCGGATGTTGCGCTCGCGGCTCGTCAGGCCTACGCCGCCATCAGTGCGGCCCAGTCCGGGGGTGCCTAGAATCAATCGCGATCATCGGAGCGAGGAGACCGATAGTCTCGGTTAACCGCGAGAGCAAGACGCTACCGCGTGGTAAGCTCCTCGAAGCATTGTCATCTTCCGATAATGCCGCAATGGTCACACTCCGGATCCCGCACCAGCACTAGCCATACAACCCATCGTGTACGTACCGCCGATCCGTCTCAGGTGTTGCGCAAGTACGCGACGGAGAACGCGCCCGGCCCCAATCAACATCTAGTACGGCCCCGCAGCTCGCCCCTGCATCCATACAC
>JASLOY010000288.1 GCA_030745255.1 Vicinamibacterales bacterium | reverse complement strand
CTGGTGATCACGACCCAGGAGGAGGCCGAGTGTCGGCTCTCGGCCAAAGTCTATCCGGTCGACGATCTGGTCCGCCGTAGCGATGCCCCAGGCATCCGCAGCGATCCAACGCACGGGGGCACGGTGGCCGACTACGACACGATCATCGGGCAGCTCCAGGCCGACACGCCCAATCTCTACCGCGAGCGGAATACGCCCAACCGGTCGAACCTGCAAGCGACGCCGCTGATGATCGACGGCGTGCTGTACCTCAATACGCCGCTCTCGCAAGGTGTGGCGGTGGACGCGACCACGGGCGAGACCATCTGGGTCTTCAACCCGAAGAGCTACGAGGAAGGCACCACCTCGATGACCGTCACCTGGCGGGAGCGCGGGGTCGCCTACTGGACCGACGGCGCCGACGAGGAGCGGATTTTCTGGGGCACCGGTAACGGGAGCCTGGTGTGCGTCCACGCCAAGACCGGGCGGCCCTGCGAGAACTTCGGTCAGGGCGGCATCATCGACGCGATGACCGGGCTGCCGCGTGCCGTCCGGGAAGACCGCGACTACCTGAACGCGATGCTCTTCTCGATTCAGTCTCCGCCGATCGTGGTGCGCGATACCGTCATTCACGGCTCCTCGATCGCCGACCGGCGGATCACCAAGGAGGCGGTGCCGGGGTGGGTCCGGGCCTGGGACGTCCGGACCGGCGAGCACAAGTGGGACTTCCACACCGTGCCGGCCAGCGGGGACGAATACGGGGCCGACACCTGGCTGAACGAGTCGTGGCGGTATTCGGGAAACGCGAATGTCTGGTCGATGCTGAGCGGCGACGACGAGCTGGGCTACGTGTATCTGCCCACCGGGACGCCGACCAACGACTACTACGGCGGGCACCGGCTCGGCGACAACCTGTTTGCCGAGAGCCTGGTCGCGGTGGATATCGAAACCGGCCAGCGCGTCTGGCACTTTCAGGCGGTGCACCACGGGCTGTGGGACTACGACTTCCCGGCCGCGCCCAATCTGCTCGACATCGATGTCGACGGGCGACGCGTGCGGGCGGTCGCCCAGGTGAGCAAGCAGGGCTTCGTCTACACGTTCGACCGCGTGACGGGCGACCCGATCTGGCCGATCGAGGAGCGGCCGGTCATCACCTCCCCGGCGATTCCAGGCGAGGTGCCGGCGCCAACGCAGCCGTTTCCAACCAAGCCACCGGCTTTTGAGTATCAGGGAGTGACGCTCGACGATCTGGTCGACTTCACGCCCGAGATTCGTCAGATGGCTGTCGAGGCGGTCAGCAACTTCAGGATGGGACCGTTGTACACCGCGCCGACCCTGGCGGAGGAGGGTGGCACGCAGGGGACGCTGTTCCGACCGACCGGCGGCGGCGCCGCCAGTTGGACCGGTGCGGCGGTCGACCCCGAGACGGGCCTGCTCTATGTGCCCTCGAGCAACAACCTGGGCGTCATTCAGTACTACACGCCGGATCCGGCCATCGGAGGGAACCTGCGTTATACCCACGGGCAGCCGGAGGCGGCACGGTTGCGCGGCGGTCGCGGTGGCGGCCCCCGCATGCCTCAAGGGCTGCCGCTGCTCAAGCCGCCGTACTCGCGGATGACGGCGATCGACATGAACCAGGGCGAGAACGCCTGGATGCAGCCGCTGGGCAACGGCGACCGCATTCGCAATCACCCGATGCTGCAGGATCTCGACCTTCCCCCGTTGGGGGGCGACGGCCGCGGTGGGCCGGTGCTGACGAAGACGCTGCTCATCAGCGCGCTGTCGGCCGGCGGCAGCAACGGAGGGCCGCGGCTCGTGGCCCGTGACAAGACCACGGGCGAGGAGCTGGGCTCGGTCGACCTGCCCAGCGGCGCCATCGGTACACCGATGACCTACATGGTGGGCGGCAGGCAGTACATCGCGCTGACGATCGGGGGACAGCCACCCAACCTGATCGCGTACGTCCTGCCCGAGTAGCCGCGCAACACAGGGCGCCGCCCGTTCCGGCGGGCGGCGCGACAGCTCTGTCTCCGCCCCCGGACGCCCGTTGGGCGTCATCGACGGTCGGGCCGCTCGTGCGCGGTCGAGGTCTGCGGCTACGTTATGCCCAAAGAACCGGAATGAGGTCGGCCGATACAATTGCCCACTTCATTTCGTCGAGCGTCCGCCGGTCTGAAATCGGGAACTGACCCGTTTCGGTCTCCACCGAGTGGGTGTATCCGCCGGGGGAGGTGGATACTTCGGCGCTGACTTTGGTGATGCCGATGGGCAGCAGTGCGTCTCTCAGTTCGCGTCGTTCGCGCGTCGTGACCGTCAGATGGGCATCGGGGAATCGCAGACGCAGGAACAGCATGCACTTCATGAAGTCGGCATCGGAGATCATTGCCTCCGGTTCATAGGAGCAGCCCTTGTCCACCGGTCGGATGCGGGGCAGCGAGAACCCGATCGTGACGTTCGGAGCGTCGGTGCGGATGACGTCGGCGTGACCGATCATTCGCGCCAGCTCGACGGCGGGCGGCCCGAGCCCGAGCAGTAGCCCGAAACCAACCTTCTCGAAGCCCGCGTCGATTGCCCGGTGGAGTCCCGCCAGACGCGAGGCCATGTCTCGTTTCCCGCCGCTTTCGTGCACGCCGAAATACACGTCGGGATCGTACGACTCCTGGTAGAGGTGATACCCGGTGGCCCCTGCGGCGCGCAGACGCTCGTATTGCTTCAACGACAGGGAGCCGATGTTCAGGTTCACTGCATCGATGTCGGTGTTCTCGAGTATGGCCCGGGTCACGTCGCCCACGTAGTCGACGAACCTGTCGGTGGACACCTCGCCGGTCACCAGATCGAGCACCCGGAAACCCTTGGCGGCCAAGAACGCCGCTTCTCTGACCGAGTCTTGTGTGCTCAGCGTCGACCGCTGAAACCTGGCACTCCGACGGAAACCGCAATAGACGCAGTTGTTTTGACACGCGTTCGACAGATACAGCGGGGCGAAGATGCCGACTCGGCCACCAAAGTGCTTCGCACTCGACCGGGCGGCCGCGGGTCCGTGGGTGTCGACCAATGTAGTCCATGGCGTCGCCAGAAACGACTCGATCTCGCGAACACTGCCGTCCGACCGCTTTGTGATTCGCTCGAACAGTTCGCTGGCTGTCGTGTCTGCCTGCAACCGTCGATCGGCCACTTGCCGAGCGGCCTGTGATGTCAGGTCGAAGGCGCTTTGCGAGATCGCGTCGATCTCGGCCATTGTGATGCCGTCAAAGTGGAGACCCGCCACGCAGACCACCCGCCGGTGGCTCGCTCCGCATAATTGATGGGCGCTGTGGATGGCGATCCTGTCTTCGCGGTGGCCGTCGGCGACGAGGTATTCGGCACAGGCCCGTCCGCCAGCCCACTCGGCGAGCGCAACGGCCCCGATGTGCGTGTCCCCCCCATGCACCCGGCACAACAGGTCGGGACCGACTGCTTCGACAGAGCACACGAGGTTCCACGCATCGTCTGAGTGAAGCGCGAAGTCCCGAAACGGGGTGGCGGGTGTCATGTCTCAGTGGTCACGGGCCGGCGGGTGCCGCCGGTGTCCGGTCGATCTATGAAACGAGTCCATCGTAGCACCGAGACAGGCCCGCAACGGCCTTCCCGCCCCGTTTGAGCGCTGTTACATAACTATGACGTTCGGGCGTTCATCGCGATGCTACGCTCGCTCTGAGGTTCGCCATGACGACACGACTCGCCATCCGCCGCACGGACGATGCGCCAGTGCACCCGATGGGCAGCAACGCCCGTATCCTCCTGACGAGCGTCTTCGGTCCCTACTCGCAGGACGACGAGTACGGCAGTCGCTCCATCAACCCGATGGAGCTCTATCACAACCAGGTGACGCGCACGCAGGGGGTATTTTCGCTCCGGATGTTCCACCGCTCTTGGGGCTTGATGCTGATTCAGGCGAATCTCGAGGCGCCGGCGACGCTATTGGACTTCCCGTCACTTGAACGGTTCATCGAAGAGATCGAGCAGCAGGACTACGACATCGTCGGCATCAGCGCGATCTGGCCGAATCTCGGCAAGGTGGAGAAGATGTGCGCCCTGTTGCGGCACCATCTGCCGCGGGCGACGATCGTGGTGGGCGGACATGTGGCGAATGTTCCGGGCCTGCAGGAGGACGTCGGCGTCGATCACGTCGTTCAGGGTGACGGCGTGGCCTGGTTCCGGCGCTTCCTCGGTGAAGACGAGACGGCGCCGATCCGTCATCCGATGCTGCTCTCGGGCTACGGCGCGCGGACGATGGGTGTGACGCTCAGCGACCGGCCCTCGCACACCGCGGCCACCGTCATCCCGTCGGTGGGCTGCCCGATGGGGTGCAATTTCTGCTCGACCTCGGCGATGTTCGGGGGTAAGGGCAATTTCGTGAGCTTCCTGGATACGGGAGACGAGCTCTTCCATGTGATGTGCGGTCTCGAGCGGGCGATGGGCGTGCAGTCGTTCTTCGTGATGGACGAGAACTTTCTGCTCTACCGCAAGCGCGCGCTCCGGTTGCTCGAGCTGATGCAGGAGCATGGGAAGTCCTGGTCGCTCTATGTCTTCAGCTCGGCGAACGCGTTGCGACAATATACGATGGAGGAGCTCGTCGCGCTGGGGCTTGCGTGGCTCTGGATCGGGCTGGAAGGAGAAGACGCGGAGTACTCGAAGCTGCGGCAGACGGACACGCGAGCGCTCGTAGACGAGCTCCAGTCGCACGGCATCCGTGTGCTTGGTTCGAGCATCGTCGGTCTGCTGGAGCACACGCCGGAGACGACCGAGACCGCGATCGACCATGCGGTCGCCCACGACACAGACTTTCACCAGTTCATGCTCTACACACCGGTCCCCGGCACCGGCCTCTACACCGAGCACGCGACCCAGGGCACGCTCATGGACGAGACCGAGTGCCCGGTGGCAGATTCTCACGGGCAGCTGCGTTTCAACTTCCGCCATCCCCACATCCGAAACGGCGAGGAGACCGAGTTGCTGCTGCGCGCGTTTCGTCGCGACTTCGAGGTCAACGGACCGAGCGTGCTGCGAATTGCCCGTACGTTGCTGCGGGGGTGGACGCGCTACAAGCACCACCCGGACGTGCGGATCCGCGCGCGCTATCGGCGCGAATGCCGCGGTCTCGGGACCGCGTACGCTGGTGGGCTGTGGGCGGCCGAGCGCTGGCTTTCCGGCAACGAGGCGCTGACCCGCCGGCTGCGCGCCGTCAATCGGATGCTGGGCGACCTGGCTTTTCTGGATGTGCCCACCCGAGTGGCCAAGCAGCTTCTGGAGCTGGCCAAGGCTTCTACCGGTGAAGCCGCGTGGCAGGGCCCCGTCG
>JASLOY010000287.1 GCA_030745255.1 Vicinamibacterales bacterium | reverse complement strand
CGAGCGCCAACAGGCGATTTCGCGCGGAGGTCAGATACAGGATTCCGTCGTAGACGACCGGCGAGGCCTCGAGCTGCCCCGGCACCCCGGTCTGTGCCATCCAGGCCAGCTTCAGATTGCGGACCGACTCGGGCGTGAGCGCCGCGATCGGACTGTGACGCCACCCCTGGTAGTTCCCGCCGTAGTGCAGCCACTCGGTGGGATTGTCCGGCGCCTCGCGCAAGGCTTGATCGTCGACCGGGCCGTCGCCGCGACCGATGTCGGCATCGGTCGTCCAGTGGTTCCGGTTGGGTCGTTGCGCTTCGGTGGAGATCACGCCGGCGACCACCAGCGCCACGACCAGCGCCGACACCGGTGTCAGACATCGCCGATTGGTTCTCATGCTCATTGGGGAGATGTTACTGCACCGAGAGTTGCTGAAGACCCACAACCCTCCTCGTCGGCTTTGGGCTATGGGCAATGGGTGCATTGCAGGTCGGCAGCGCCCCTCGTCGTCCAGCTCGTCACAGGCAGTATCTCTCTACGGAAGGGCGCCCATCAGCACTCCCAACGCGGTGTCGAGCCCGCGGATGCCGATGCGTTGCCCGACGCGGTGCCCCTGCCGAACAACCACGAGATCGTGGGTCGGCACGATGATGACGTGCTGACCGCCGGCGCCGGACATGTAGTAAGCGCTGGTCGGAAGCGCGGCCCAGCGTGTGTCGGCATTCACCCAGAACAGGCCGCCGTATTGCCCGTTGTTCCAGGCGGGCGCCGGGGCGCTCACGAACTCGGCCCAGCCTTCCGGTAACAGGCGCTCGCCGTTCCAGACGCCGTCCTGCAGATACAGCTGGCCGAGCCGCGCCCAGTTGCGGCCCGTGCCGTAATCGTGACCGGTCAGCAGGAAATTGCCGTAGGGATCGGTCTCCATCACCTGCTTGCGGATGCCGATCTGGTCGAAGAGCGCCGTCTGCGGCCACGACAGATAGTTCTCGCCGAGCTCCTCCACCTTCCGCCGAATTAGGTACCCGATGGTGAGCGGGTCGACGTTGCGATATCGGCCAACGGTGTTGCGCGGGTGCTCGACCGGACGGGTGATCGAGAAGTGAAACACGTCGATGCCGCCGGAATACACATACAGATGGTCGGCGATCTCCCGGCCCCACTCAAACCGCGGCTGGCTGGCGTGCGTGAACTGGAGCCCGCTGCTCATCCGCAGCAGGTCCCTGATCAGGACGTTGCCGCGGGGGTCTTCCGGGTCTTCGTGCCAAAGCGGCACCGGCGCCGGGGCGTCGAGGTCGAAGTGACCGTCCTTGACCAGCAGGCCGAACAGCGTCGCGGTCAGGCTCTTCCCCATCGACCAGCTCTCCAGCTGGGTATCCTTGTCAGCGCCCTCGCCATAGCGCTCGGCGATGATCTCGCCTCTATAAAGGACGACGAACGAGGCAGTCAACCCGCCGTCCGGAAACGCCAGCTCGGTCGCCCGCTCGACCGCGGCCCGGTCGACAGCGACAGGCCATGGCGTCGCGCTCGGTGCGTCACCCATCGGCCATGGCTGGGACATGGCGTCGGGCAGCGTCGTCCGCAACGTCAGCGGCTCGAAAAAGACCCCGTCTGCGCCGGGCGGGATGATGATGCAGCCCTGGTCGCCAAAGTAGCGGGCGCGGCCGGTGAAGCCATCGACCGTGATCGCCACTTCCTTGGCCTCGCGGTCGACCTCAATGCTGGGTCGACCCGGAACGGATGACCCGGAGCGCAGCGCCTCGAGATCTTCTCGCGGCGCATAGGTCGGCGCACTGTTGCGCAGCGCCTCGTCGAGCTCACGGCCCGACACGAACAGCGCCGAGCAGATGACCTTGGCGGTCCCCTGCGCCCCGAATTCGCTGGCAGTGCGCGCCGGCGGCTGGGCGCCGGCGGGTGGACTCAGGGCCAGCACGGCGATGACGAGACTCGACGCCACGATCGTTCTGTGTCTCATGGACATCACTCCTCCGATAGGACCTTCAGGCCGGCTAGCATTCGACGGGGCCATCTCACGGCACTGGGGGGACCAGCCGGCCGTCGCGCACCCAGACCTCTTCGCCGACGGTCACCGTCGTATCGGTGAAGAAGTTCCATCGGACATAGCCTCCCGCAACCGTGCCGCCCAGCTCCGAATTGTCGCCAAGCGAAAGCCGCACCACGCCAGCGCCGTAGCCATAGTAGGGAATCCAGGGAATCCGCTCGGGCACGGCGAGCAGCGGGTTGAAGCCGAGCGCGAATTCGCGGAACGCGCGTGCCTCCTCCGGCACACCGGCGAGCTCCGCCTCGGCAAACGCCTGACCTGACGTCGCCGAGATGCCGACCACGCGTCCGCGCTCGATGCGCACCGCCAGACCATCGACGGGACGGCCGTCCCACTGGGAGAGCGGGAACACGATCGTCCCCTCGACGGTTTCCTCGATCGGCGCGACGCGAATGGCACCGGCCGGCAGCTCGATCTCCCGGTCGATCAGGATGACCCCGTCGTCGGCGCGGGCGGCCGAGGCATCGCCGTCCTGGCGATTCACCGGCCGGTCGCCGATCTGGAAGCGCAGGTCGGTGCCGAGCGGTGAAGTCACACGGATCTGCTGACCGCGCATCGCCGTCTCGAACCGCCGCTGGATCGCTGCCAGTGCCGCGTATTCGGTATCGAGCAACGCTCGCTGATAGGCCGCGTCGATCTCGTGGCGTGGTGGCAGCGGCTGGCCCGGTAGCGAGAACGCGCTGCCGTTCTCGACCCAATGAAAGTGCACGGTCCGCCCCTGGTCGGCGCGAAGCAGGTCTTGCAGCGCTGCGTAGACGGGATGCTCCGGCGTCGCGCCCGGTAGCATGATCGCCGCGTCGAACTCGCGCAGCATCGACCGATAGGCTTCGCGCGACAGAGTGGCGCCGGTCGTCAGCGCCGCGGTGTCCCAGTGTTCAGGATACGGCTCCTTCAAGACATCGACGACGCCGATGTCTACCCCGCCAGCCTCGATCACGGCATAGCGCAGGTGGGGAATGAGATCGTCGAACATCCCGGGAGCCGCCACCAGTAGGACCCGCTCGCCCGGCTCCAGCGCCAACTGGGCGACAAGCCGGTCGGCCATGGCCGGCCAGTCGAGCGTGAGCTGGGGCTGCGCGGCGAGTGGCGACACCGCCAGTAGCCAGACGGTGACAACGGCACGCACTGTCGGCATGAGCGCTCCCTGTACATGCTCGAGAGCCGGGGGACCCCTGGCGTCAGTCAGCCGCTGGGGTCCGGTCGGGATCCGGAGTCGATCATAACCGCTCGAAACCGATCCGATAGGATCACGGGATGGGTCTCGTCGTGTCGCCCAGCTCTCCTTGCCGTTTCGGGCGATGCCATAGGTTGTGTCCGGCCTGGCTCGTCACGCTGCTCGTCTTCGCGGCGCCGGCCCCCTCCTCCCTCGCCCAAGACATCACCACCGGTCCCTTCACGCTGCCGGCGGTCAGGGCCAACGCGGCCCTTCGGATCGATGGCGTCATCGAAACCGACGAGTGGCGGGATGCGGCGCGCAGCGACGAGTTCATCCAGTACGAACCGAACCGGGGCGACCCGTCTGAGCTCGACACGGTGGTGATGGTGCTCTACGACGATGAGCATCTGTATGTCGCGTTCGAGGCCTACGACGACGAACCGCTGATGGGCCAGATGACACAGCGGGACGCCCAGCTCTGGAACGACGACTCGGTGCAGATCTTCATCGACACGTTTCACGACGGCCGTTCCGGCTACTTCTTCATGACCAACGTGCTGGGGACCCAGCTCGACGGACGGATGGCCGAAGACGGGCTCGCCAACGACCCGACCTGGGACGCCCCCTGGGTATCGGCGACCCGACAGACCGACGTCGGATACACGGTCGAGGTGTCCATCCCCTTGAACGCCCTGCAATACCCGGCGGGCCAGGGCATCACCTGGGGCGTCAACTTCGCCCGCAGCCGCCGCCGGTCCCTGGAACGCAGCTACTGGTCCGGGCCGGTCGACCACTGGGGTCGGATGTCTCAGGCCGGCGATCTGGTCGGGCTCGACGTGGTAGCACCCGCGCGGAGGCATCAGGTGATCCCGTACGGATTGTCGCAAGCCCAGGAGAGCCAATCGCTGGATGCGTCATTCGGCGTGGATGCCCGTTACGCCGTCACACCGCAGACCTCGGTGTATGGCACCCTCGACCCCGACTTCGCGACGATCGAGGCCGATCAGGAAGAAATCAACCTGACGCGGTTCGAGCTCAATCTGACCGAGAAGCGGCAGTTTTTCCTCGAAGGCCAGGAGCTGTTCAACCAGCGGATCCAGACCTTCTATTCGCGGCGCATCGGCGACATCTCGGGCGGCGGCAAGGTGCTGGGGAGGCAGGCGGGGTGGACTTTCGCGGCGCTGTCCACGACCGGCGACCTGCGGGGCTCGAGCGAACGCGCGAATTACACCGTGGCACGTGTGCAGCGCGACGTGGCCGCACGTTCGAACATCGGCTTCCTGCTGGCCGACCGCAGCCACGCCGGTCAGCATCAGGGTTCGGCCGAGATCGACGCCAACCTGTTCTTCACCGAAACCTTCGGTTTCACCGGGCAGCTCGTGAAGAGTTACGGGGAGTATGGCCGAGGCAGCATGGCGTTCTTCGCGCGGCCCTCCTACGACTCGTCGACCGCGCATGCGCACATTCGATACACACACCTGGGCGATCGGTTCGCCGACAACGTCAATGCGGTCGGCTTCATCATCGACGACGACCGGCGTGAGCTCGACGGTGCGGTCGACAAGACGTTCTGGGTGGAAGAAGGCGCCATCGAGCGTCTCCAGTACAGCTCGAACTACAACGTGTACTGGGGGCAGACTCGGACCTTGCGCAGCTGGCAGGTCGACGAGTCGCTGGCGATCGACTGGCGCAACCGCTGGAGCACCACCGTCAACCACACCGAGGAGTTCAAACGATTCGAGAAGGATTTCCGGAACCGGCAGACCGGAGTGGAGATCGGATACAACATGCGGTCCTACCAATCGGTCAGCGGGGGTTACACGTTCGGGCGGAACTTTGACGCCGACTTCGAGCTGTGGACAGGCGCCGTGACCTACACGCTGACCGAGGAGCTGTCGGCCGAATACGAGCTGCAACGGCTCGAGCTTGACCCTGACCCGAACGAGGAGAGCACCTGGATCCACGTGATCCGCGCGAACCAGTTCTTCACCCCGGACCTGTTTCTTCGAGTGTTCTTCCAGACCAACTCGGCAATCGCCCGGCGCAACATGCAGGCGGTCTTCGTCTATCGGTATCTGCCCCCGTTCGGCACCATCCAGGTCGCCTTCCAGCGCGGGACGGCCG
>JASLOY010000286.1:2376-5327 GCA_030745255.1 Vicinamibacterales bacterium | reverse complement strand
GCCGCGCGGATCGCGGCCGAGCCGAGCTCGGGTGCGGACACGGCCGCGAGCTCGCCCTGGAAGCTGCCCAACGCGGTGCGCGCGGCGCCGACGACGACGATCGGATCGGACGCGGTCATGGCTGCTCCTGCCCAACCTCGGGTGATGGCGCCAGCATCGCCGACTGGACAACGTGGTAGGTGGACCCTCGCGACGACAACCGGCTTTCGAACAACGTGATGCGGTCCACCATCCAACGCGCCACCTCAGGCCGGTGCTCTGAGAGCACCATCCGCAGATCCGCCCCCTGCACCGCGACCCGCCGTTTGACCCGCCCGAGTGTCAGATGCGTCTGGAACAGTCTCGTCTCCGGCTCGAACCCGACTGTGACCAACCGGTCATCCAATTCGGTTTTCAATGCCACCATCTGTTCCCGACCCTCGTCCATCCCCAGCCAGATGACGCGCGGCGCGCCAGACCGGGGAAACAGATCCGCGTCACCAATACTGGCGGTAAAGGCAGCGGTGCCCCACGGCTCGCGAAAGACCCCTCGCACAACCTCAGCCTGCTCCGCGCTGACCTCCCCAAGAAACCTGAGCGTGAAATGCAGCTGCGCTGGCGCGACCCAGCGTACCACTGACGACGCCAGGACCCGGTCGAGCTGGGCGCCGAGAGCTTGGGCGCTGGCCGCCACCGCCGCCCGACAGCCCGGATCAAGATCCACTGCCGCGAATAGTCGCACGCTCCCTCATTCGACGCTGCAACACGCGTCGCAGTAGGTCCAGAGCGGTCCGCGCCGCTTGCCGTCGGATCATCGCGCGATCACCCGGAAACCGCACGGTCCTGGCTTCCCGTTCGGTGCCGGGACCGACGACGCCGAAACAGACGGTTCCCACCGGCTTCTCCTCGCTACCTCCGCCCGGCCCAGCGACTCCGGTCACGCCAATCCCGATCTCGACGACCCCCACGCGCTGTGCGCCCTCGGCCATCGCCACGGCAACGGCTTCGCTCACTGCCCCGGCCGACTCGATTAGCCCCGGATCAACGCCGAGGACAGCCTGCTTGACTTCGTTCGAGTAGGCGACCACGCCCGTTTCTACGTAACTCGAGCTGCCCGGAACGTCCACGAATTGGGCTGTCACCAACCCGCCTGTGCAGGACTCCCCCACTGCCACCCGGAAGCCACCGTCGCGGAGCATCTGACCCACCACTTCCGACAGCGACCGTCCGTCGGTACTGAACAGGTGCTCCCCCAACACCGCCGCCAGCTCGCCGGTCGCGCCGTCGAGCGCGACCGTCGCCGTGTCCGGGTCGGCGCTGCGGGTCGACAGATGAAGCTCGACGAGTCCCGGCGACGCCAGCACGGTCGTTGCCACTGGCTGCGTCGCTCGCCGCCATCGTTCGTAGACAGGTTGCGCCAGCTCTTCCACGTGTGACTCGCCGCGCCCTGCCACGCGCAAGATGCGGCGATACAAGCGGTCAGGTGCCGTGTGCTTCGAGAGGCGAGCCTGAGCCACCGCGGTGAACATCGGCTCGAGCTCGCGCGGCGGACCTGGCAACAGCACGACGACCCGGCCGCCGGTCTCCAACAACAATCCGGGCGCCGTGCCACGCGCATTGTCGAGCACCACCGCCCCGTCGGGAACCATGCCCTGACGCCGATTGTTCTCCGGCATCGTCCAGCCGCGCGCAGCGAACCGTTCTCTCAAGCGCTCGACGATCGCTCGATCCTCTGTCAGCCCCAGCCCGAGGACCTCGGCCACCGTCTCCCTGGTGCGATCGTCCTCGGTTGGTCCCAGTCCACCGCAGACGACGAGCAGGTCCGCGCGCTCGAGGGCATCGCGTATGGCCGGCGCAAGGTCGGCCGCGTCGTCGCCGACGATCGATTTACGGCGCACCTCGATGCCCAACTCGTTCAACCGGGCGGTCAGAAATAACGAATTCGTGTCGGTCCGGAACGCGGTGAGCAACTCGGTGCCGACGGCAATGATTTCCGCCCTCGAAAATGGAACCCGAGCCGACGACACTGGACCACTCACAGCACTGCCCCCAACCACAAGAACAGCCGGAGCACGCCCTGGGCGTACACCCCGGCCACGAGGTCATCGACCATCACACCCCATCCGCCTGGCAACCGTTCAGCTTGTCGTGCGGGGAACGGCTTGGCGATGTCGAACAGCCGAAACGCGCAGAACCCCACCAGGGCGCCGCTGAACCCGACCGGCACCGCCAAGAGGGTCACCAACATGCCGGCCACTTCGTCGATGACCACCAGACCGGGGTCGCGGCGCTGATACATCGACTCGGCGGCAGACGCAGCCGCTACTCCGGCCACGATGACAACCATGAGCACGACTACTTCGAACCAGGTGGACCGCGTCGAACGAACCCCCCAGAACAGAAACAGCCCCGCCAAAGAACCGGCGGTTCCCGGAGCGACTGGAGCAAACCCGACCGGCCCGACCGTGGCGAACCCGGCCGCCACGCGCTGAAACAGTCCCGTCATCGTGAGACCAACAGCACGCGCGTCCCGGCCACTCGGTCGTGCAGTGCACGACGCTCCGAGTCGAGAAACATCCAGATAATCCCCAGACCGAGTGGCAGCACCGACACCAGATACGCGATCGCCCGCAGCAGCGCAACCGAGGTCGTCACAGGTCGTCCAGTCTGATCCACCACACGCACACCAAAGACCATCTTGCCGAACGTCTGCCCGCCGGCGAGCGTCAGGACGACGACATAACCTGCATTGAGCAAGATCAGGAACGCGACCAGCGGCACGAGCGGCAGGGCGCCGAGCAACCGCACATCGAGTCCCGCGAGCCTGAGCGTCAGCACGACCACGACCGCATCGAGTGACACCATCAGCCCCACATCGACCAACCCGGCCGCCAGGCGCCTCAGCGGCGGCGCAGCCCGCGCTCTCGCCTCGCGTCCCCCGCTGACATCGTGGGCGCTGTCAAACGACAGTC
>JASLOY010000286.1:0-2366 GCA_030745255.1 Vicinamibacterales bacterium | reverse complement strand
GAGGCAAGACCGGTGTCGGCCGTCGCGCGCCAAGCGGCGCACGAGCCGCAGGCTCGTCCTGACCGGACTCTCCTGATTCCCTTGGGAACAGTGGCAGTGAGGAGCTGGTGGCCAATGGTTGCCCCCCCTGGGCGCCGGCAGCACCAGGCGTCGCGCGGTGCCCCCCGCCGGCGCTCGTGTGTCTCCGCGTCACTCCCGGTTCTGACCTCCGCTCATCGCCGTTGATCACTGCTGGTTACCGCGTGTCCTGCCGACTGGTCCGACACATCTGCACGTCGGCGTTGGCACCTTCAGCGCGCCGGGACGTCGCCTGGCGCCGGATCCGCGGGACCAAGCGCCGTGTCGGGCAGCTGGTTCAACAGCTCTCGCTGGATCGCCGCACGCAGCGCGTCCACATCACCCCGCGCCCCGTCGCCAATGCCGACCGTCGCCAAGACGCTCAGGGCCTCCGCGTAGCGATCGTCGGAAACCAGCATCCTCGCCCGCTCCAATGCGAGCTGTGATACCGAAGGCACCTGGAGCGGCACCGGTGAGAGATTCTCGGGAATCGCCGTGACACCTGTTTGATCCGTCAAACGGACCGGCACGAGTTGCGCCCAGGAACCAGCCAAGTACAACACCACGGTGGCGGCCGCAAACAAGGCGATCAGCAGCAGCCAGGGGACCATGCGCAATCGACGGCCGGTCGCCGCCGGTGTCACCGCGCCCCGACGGGCTCGCTGCGCGCCGATGCGCCGTCGTGCGGCCGTGACCGTCGAGTCTTCCTCACCGGCCGCCGCAATCCGCTCGACCCGATCGAGCATCGCCAAAGCGTCGTCATGCGCGCCACCCCGCTCGACCGCCGAGGTGAGCAGCGCCCGAGCCTCGGTCACGTCACCGCGGTCGCAGGCTTCAACACCAGCGTGGAGCAACGCCTCCGACTCGCGGAGCCGTTCGGCGACCGCTGCCCGCGCCCGGTCGATATAGGCCCTGGCCCGCGCGTGGCTGCGATCCAGGAACAACACCCGTGTCCAGACGTCGATGGCGTGCTCGAACCGCCCCCGGAAGTAGTGATCGAGACCGGACAGGAGCAGCTGCTCGATCTTGACCGCGGGATCGACGCCCCCATTGCCAGTCGTCGGGGACTCGTCACGCTGCACGGGATCGGCCATAGGCGGGAGATTCGATTATGAGCCACACCCAGGTGGGCGTCAACCAGCGAACGGGGCCACCGTGCGCGTCATGTGCTATATCTGCGGAATGGGTCTGATAGAAGCGGTTCCCAACGTCAGCGAAGGACGCCGTCCTGAGGTCATCGCAGCACTGAGAGACGCCATGGCGGGCTGCCCCGGCGTTCACCTGCTCGACACCTCGTCGGACCCGGCGCACAACCGCACCGTCTTCACGCTGGTTGGCGAAGGCAGCGCACTCAAGAACGCGCTCCTTGCTCTCTTCACCGTCGCCGTCGACGCGATTGACCTCCGATCTCACACCGGCGTTCATCCCCGCATTGGGGCGGTGGATGTCGTGCCGCTGGTCCCGTTGGTCTCGGCAGACATGCCGATCTGTGTCGAGCTGGCCGCCGAAGTCGCCTCGGCGGTCGCCGAGCGATTCGACATCCCGGTCTACTTGTACGAGGATGCCGCACGGGTGCCGGAACGGCGGCGGCTCGAAACGATACGCCGCGGCGAATTCGAAGGGCTGACCAACAAGATGCGAACAGAGCGCGGGCGGCCCGACTTCGGTCCGCCCCACCCCCACCCTTCGGCCGGCGCCTCGGCCGTCGGCGCACGACCCATTCTGGTCGCCTACAACGTGAATCTCGACACCGACGACGTCGGTATCGCCCGACGTATCGCCCGTGCCGTCCGTGCATCGGATGGGGGTCTGCCAGCCGTCAAGGCGATCGGGGTACGCACGGCGCAGCCGCACGTCGTCCAGGTATCGATCAATCTGAGTGATTACGAACGAACGCCGCTCGACCGGGTGTTCGAGGTGATCCAGCGCGAGGCTGACCGTAGGGGGGTTGTCATCCGCGGCAGCGAAATCGTAGGCCTCGTTCCGGCAGCCGCGCTGTTGCCTGCGGCGATGCGCCAGCTTCGGCTCGAGGGGTTCACGATGGATCAGATATTGACGTGTCGGCTCCCTCGGTGACCGGCGTACGCACCGACTCGGTCTGGCGTGGGGTGCGGATCCCGAACGCCCGCATCTTGCGATAGAGGTTGCTCCGCTCCAGACCCAGGATCGCGGCGGAACGGGTAATGTTGCCTCGCTGTTTCGCGAGCACCTGCAGGATGTAGTCTCGCTCGAATCGGTCCCGTGCATCCTGCAGACGTACCGGCTGCAGTCCCTCGACCAAGGGCGCGTCTGACGACATCGGTGTCGTC
>JASLOY010000285.1 GCA_030745255.1 Vicinamibacterales bacterium | reverse complement strand
CGACGAGGAGGTCGACGCGATGCTGGCCGGCCTCGAACCGGAGGTTGGAGACCGAGCCGGCGAGCCCGGACGCGATCCGGAGGGTGACGGGACCGACGAGTCGCCTGGAGGCGCACGGTGACGGCCGTTGCCGGCGGGCCGGTCGCACCACGCGAACGACTGCGCGCGCTGCTCCGCGAGAAGGCGGCCGGTCGCCACGAGATCCACCCGGTCGGTATCGGACAGCGCGCGCTCTGGTTCCTGCATCAGACCGAGCCCGCGAGTCCAGCCTACAACACCGCCTTCGCCTTCCGATCGAGATCACCGCTCGACCAGGAGGTGCTTCGCCGTGCCATCGAAAAGCTGGTCATCCGGCACGAGGCGCTCCGCACGACATTTGCCAGCGAGGCCGGCCGGCCGGTGCAGCACGTGTGGGGCTACCGGGAGGTCCCGCTGCGCACCCACAGCACGGGGCCCGATCGAGGCGCCGTCGAGCAGCTGGTCAACGACGCCTACGCAGAGCCGTTCGATCTGGCGCGCGGCCCGCTGGCGCGCGTAGATCTGTTCACCAGCGCCGTCGACGATCATGTGGTGCTGCTGACGCTGCACCACGCGGTTTGCGATGCGTGGTCGTTGTGGATTCTGACCGACGAGCTGGTGCGGTGCTATCAGGGAGAGCTGACTGGACGTGTTCCCACGCTGGAACCGATGGAGCCCTACCACGAGTTCTGCCGTCGGCAGACCGCCCAGCTCGAGTCGGCTGCCGGTGAGCGTTTGTGGCGGCACTGGCAGACGACCCTCGAGGGCGTCTTGCCACCGCTCGCGCTGCCGCTCGACCATCCTCGACCGCCGGTGCGTGCGGAGCGCGGCGGCACGATCGAGTTCGGTCTGTCACACGGTCTGTCACGCGATCTGCGCGCAACGGCGGCCAGCCTGGGCGCGACGCTCAATGTCGTCCTGCTCGGCTGTTTTCAGCTACTGCTGCACCGCATGGCGGGTCAACCCGAGCTCGTGCTCGGGACGCTGACAGGGGGCCGGACCGACCCCGCATTCGCCGGCACGGTGGGCTACTTCGTCAACCCGGTGGTCATTCGAAGCTGTCTCCCGGAGACCGGCACCATCGCCGACTTCCTGGCCGACGTGCGACGCCAGGCACTGGCAGCCATCGAGCACCAGGACTTTCCGTTTCCGCTGCTCGTGGAGCGGCTGCGCCCCGTTCGTGATCCCGGGCGCTTGCCGATCTTCCAGGTGCTGTTCGTGTTGCAGAAGGCCCCGCGGCAGCATGGCCCGGAGCAGCTCACCGCGTCGGACGGAGCAGCGTCGACCGACCTGCGGCTCGAACCGTTTCCGGTGCGTCAGATGGAAGGCCAGTTCGACATTACGCTCGAGATGACCGACGCGGATCCGATCACCGGACGGCTGAAATACGCGACGCCGCTGTTCGAACGTGATACCGCCGAGCGATTGACCAGATACATGGAGGCACTGCTGCGGGACGTGTGTGACGATTCTGCGCGGCCGCTCGACCAGGTCCTCGAGCTCATTCCTGACGACATCCGGTTCTTGCGGGATCGAAATCAGACGGTGACGCCGGTCGAGCACGGTCGCCGGATCCATGAACTCATCGCGCGACAGGCAGGCCAGTCTCCTGATGCGGACGCCCTTGTGCTGGATGCGTGTGACGGCACGCCGTCCGAGACCTGTTCGTACGGCCAGCTCGAGACCCGTGCCGCCGGACTGGCGGCAAGGCTTCGCGCGCTGGGCGTCGGACCGGACGTGCTCGTCGGTGTACTGGTGCCACGGTCGATCAACCTCCTGGTGGCGCTGGTGGCCGTGCTGAAGGCGGGCGGCGCATTCGTACCCATCGACCCGGAGCATCCACCCGGTCGAATTGACGAGATGTTGCGGGACGCCGCCACACCAGTCCTGGTGGCGACGCCGGATCTCGCCGGGCGGCTGTCGCCGCCGCCGGGCTGCCAGTTGGTCGAACCGGATGAGTGCAAGGCTGTGGACACAATGTCCGGTGTGGGCGCGGACCCCGGACCGGCTGGCCTCGCCTACGTGATGTACACATCCGGGTCCACCGGCCGACCCAAGGCGGCGATGAATACCCATGGCGGACTGTCGAATCGTCTGGCCTGGATGCAGCGCGCCTACCGGCTCGGTCCAACGGACGCAGTGCTGCAGAAGACCCCGGTGAGCTTCGACGTGTCGGTGTGGGAGTTGTTGTGGCCGCTCACAGCCGGGGCGCGACTGGTGCTGTGCCCGCCTGGTCGTCATCGTGATCCGGCACTGCTGGCCGCGCTCATCCGCCGGCAGCGCGTCACGACCCTGCACTTCGTGCCGTCGATGTTGCGCGTGTTTCTCGAGACCCCCGGTCTGCCGGAGTGTCCGAGTGTTCGGCGGATTATCTGCAGCGGCGAGGCGTTGTCTCCGGTCCTGGCGCGTCAGTGCCTGGAGTGGTCCGATGCTGAACTGCACAACCTGTATGGACCGGCCGAGGCGGCGATCGACGTGACGCACTGGCCGTGCCGACGCGATGCCCTCGACGACGTGGTGCCGATCGGCCGGCCGATCTCGAACACTCGGATTCACGTGGTCGGCGGAACTGGGCGCCGCTGTCCGGTCGGGGTGGCGGGAGAGCTGTGTATCGCGGGGCTCGGGGTCGGTCGTGGCTATCACGCGCTCCCGGGCCTGACCGCGGAGCGGTTCGTCCCCGATCCGTTCGGTGAGTCTGGCGAGCGGATGTATCGGACCGGCGACCGTGCCCGGTGGCGATGGGACGGTGAGCTGGAGTATCTGGGCCGGTTCGACCATCAGGTGAAGATCCGGGGCGCGCGGGTCGAGCTCGGCGAGATCGAGGCACGCCTGGCGGAGCATCCCAGTGTGAGGCAGGCGGTGGTCGAGGCTCGACTCGGCGCCGGTGGTGCCGACCGGCTGGTCGCGTATGTGGTGACGGATTCACCCCGTCCCTCCGTCAGCGCGCTACACCGCTTTCTGGCGAGCTGGCTGCCCGCCACGATGATGCCCGCCACGTTCCTGTTCCTTGAGCAGCTTCCGCTGTCACCCAGCGGCAAGCTCGATCGACGAGCCCTGCCGGATCCCACTTCAGAGCGACCGCGGCTAGACACGGCATACACGGGTCCCAGGACCGAGAACGAGCGACAAATCGCGGAGATCTGGCAGGCGGTGCTCGGCGTCGAGGCGGTCGGTGTCCACGACAACTTCTTCGAGCTGGGTGGACATTCTCTGGCGCTCGCCGAGGTTCAATCGGGGCTTGCCGCGTCCACCGATCGGACGCCCTCGCTGGTCGATCTGTTTCGGTTGCCGACGGTGGCGATGCTGGCCGTCTACGTGGCAGGCGCCGGCGAGCGGCCGGAACAGGGACCTCCCCGAAGCGGCGATCGCCGCACCAGCCGCCGGGCCTCGGTCGCGGCAAGCCGTCGGGCGCGTCTGTCGCACCGGCAGGGCTTGAGGGACGGCACGTGAACGACGGGATTGCAGTGGTTGGGTTGGCGTGCCGCGTGCCGGGTGCACCGGACGCCAGGATGTACTGGCGAAACCTGTGCGACGGCGTCGAGGCGATCAGCCGGTTCAGCGACGCGGAGTTGTTGGCCGCCGGTGTGGACACCGAGTTGGTTCGCCGTCCCGATTACGTGCCGGCATCCGGCGTGCTCGACGACATCGAACGGTTCGACGCCGCGTTTTTCGGCTTCACGCCGCGCGAGGCCGAAGTGCTCGACGTGCAGCAGCGGCTGTTTCTCGAGTGTGCCTGGCAGGCGCTCGAGGATGCGTGCTGTATGCCCGATCGTCAGAATGGCGTCATTGGCGTCTACGCTGGCGCCGGGCTCAACAGCTATCTGTTGACTAACCTTGCCCTGCATCGTGACCTGATCGCCTCAGTGGGCGAGTTCGAGGCGATGATCAGCAACGATAAGGACTTTCTGCCGACGCGGGTCTCCTACAAGCTGAATCTCGGTGGGCCGAGTATCGGCGTGCAGACGGCGTGCTCGACCTCGCTCGTGGCGGTGCATCTCGCGTGTCAGGCCTTGCTGGGCGGCGAATGTGACGTCGCGCTGGCCGGTGGCGTTTCGGTACGGGTGCCGCATCGCGTCGGGTATCTGTTTCGCGAAGGGATGATCCTGTCACCCGACGGTCATTGTCGCGCCTTCGACATCGGCGCGACCGGCACCGTCGGTGGCAACGGCGTAGGGGTCGTCGTGCTCAAGCGGCTGGAGGATGCCCTCGCCGACCGCGATGCCATTCGGGCCGTGGTTCTCGGTTCGGCGATCAACAACGACGGAGGCACGAAGGTCGGCTTTACGGCGCCGAGTGTCGACGGACAGCGCGGGGTGATCGGCGAGGCGCTGGCGGTTGCCGGTGTGACGCCGGGCTCCATCGGCTTCATCGAGACCCACGGGACCGGCACGCGCCTGGGCGACCCGATCGAGTTTCAGGCGCTCTGCGAGGCGTTGCCGATGTCCGGACGTCGCGTCTGCGCGCTCGGGGCGGTCAAGACGGCGATTGGCCACCTTGACGCGGCGGCGGGTGTCGCCGGTTTCATCAAGACGGTGCTGGCACTCGAGCACGGTCAGATTCCGCCGACCCTGCATTTCACGCAACCGAACCCGGCTGTGGCGTTGGATGACAGCCCCTTCTATATCAACACCACGCCGGTGCCGTGGTCGGGGAACGGCGCGCCTCGGCGCGCGGGTGTCAGTTCCTTCGGCATCGGTGGCACCAACGCGCATGTGGTGCTGGAGCAGGCGCCGGAACCGGCGTCATCGGCGCCGCCCCCCGGGCCGCACGTCATTCTGGTGTCGGCTCGCGACCAGGAGACTCTTGCACGCTCGACCGCGCAGCTGGCGCGGACCCTACGCCACGGGGTGGGCGACCGGATGGCGGACGTCGCCTGGTCGCTGCAACATGGGCGACGCGCGTTCGCGCAGCGAGTGGCGATCGTCGGGCGTGACGCCCAGACACTGGCGTTGGCGCTCGACCACGTCGAGATCGTGGAGCAGACGTCCGACCGAACCTTGATCTGGATGTTTCCGGGGCAGGGCGCTCAGCACACCGACATGGCCGCGGAGCTGTATCGCGCGGAGCCGGTGTTCCGCGACACGATCGACGCGTGCAGCGACATGCTGCGGCCTGGGCTTGGACTCGACCTTCGGGATGTGTTGGGTGTCGGCGACGGCCCAACGGTGGTGTCGACACGGCTGGAGCAGACCGCGGTGGCGCAGCCGGCGCTCTTCGCCGTCGAGTACGGGTTGGCTCGACTGCTGCAATCGTGGGAGATCGAACCGGACGTGGTCCTGGGGCACAGTGTGGGTGAATATGCAGCGGCC
>JASLOY010000284.1 GCA_030745255.1 Vicinamibacterales bacterium | reverse complement strand
CGTCGCTCGCCACGCCGAGGTCGTAGCCGGTGACCAGCACCTGGTCCCCTTCCCGATATCGGTCGTCCGAGCTGAACGCCACCGACCCCGCGACGTCGATGCCTCCGATCAACGGGAACCGTCGCACAATCCCGCCGGCACCGGTCGCGGCCAGGGCGTCCTTGTAGTTGACGCTGGAGTACGCCGTGCGGATGACCACTTCGCCCTGGCCGAGCTCGTCGAGTGAGGCCGCGACAAGCCGGCCCTCGATCGTGCCGTTCTCGTTGAAGATGCGATACGCATTGAACGTGTCCACAGCTCACCTCGATATGAGACCTCGCGTTCTCCAGAAGTCAGAAGTCAGAAGTCAGAAGTCAGGAGGCAGGAGAGGCCGGAGGGCTTCGCCATGATTCCCATCAAACTACCGTCAGTGTCAATCAGTTGGACGAGTCAGTGAGGTGGGATTTCATTTGTTCCCAGGCGTGCCGCGCCTCGTCGACCGAACCCTCGTCCTCGATCGTCGTGATGTCACCCGGGTCGCGGTCGAGGGTGACCGCCTTCAGCACCCGACGCATGATCTTGCCGCTACGTGTCTTGGGCAGCATCGGCACGAAGTTCAGCTCGCCGACCACTGCGATTGGCCCGAGCTCGCGCCGAATCGTGTCGATCAGCGCCTGACGCAGCTCGTCGGACGGCGTCTCGTGCTGCTTGAGCAGCACGAAGGCGGAGATCACCTCGCCGCGGGTCTCGTCCGGCCGTCCGACGACGCCGCACTCGGCCACAGCCGCGTGTTTCAGACAGGCGCTCTCTACCTCGATCGTCCCGATTCGGTGCGCCGCGATCTTTATGATCTCGTCGGCCCGGCCGCCGAACCACAGATACCCGTCTTCGTCGATGTGGGCGGAGTCGCCGCTGAAGTAGACACCAGGAATCTTCTGCCAGTAGTCGCGCCCGTAGCGTCCAGCTTCTCCCCAGAGCGCCGCCGTCAACCCTGGAAACGGGCGTTTGAGCACCATGATGCCCTTCTCGCCGGTCTCGCATGGCGTGCCGTCGCTTTGGACCACGGCCGCCTCGATGCCGGGCAACGGCACGGTGGCCGAGCCCGGCTTGATCGGCAGCATGCCGAGCCCGTAGGGGTTGCCGAAGACCGGGCCGCTGGTCTCGGTCTGCCACATGTGGTCGATCACCGGGACACGTCCCTTCAGGATGGTGTTCTGCAGCCAGTCCCAGGCGGGCGGATTGAGCACCTCGCCGGCCGAGAAGATCCGCTCGACCCGCGAGTGGTCGACGCTACTGAGCGGACCGTCGCCGTAGCGCATCAACGCCCGGATCGCAGTGGGCGAGGTGAAGATGCCGGTCGCGCCCAGCTCTTCGACCACGACCCGCCAGTTCGCCTCCGGTTCCGGGTAGTCGAGCGCCCCCTCGAAGACGACCGTCGTGCAGCCGATGAGCAGCGGGGCATACACCATGTAGCTGTGTCCGACGATCCAGCCTATGTCGGAGGAAGACCACCAGACATCGGTCGGCCGCATGCCAAAGCACCATCGGCCCATGCTGACGATGTGCACCTGATAGCCGCCGTGCGTGTGGACGGCGAGCTTCGGTTTGGCGGTCGTGCCGGAGGTGGCCAGAATGAATGCCGGTTCGTTCGCCTCCATCTCCACCCAGTGGCCGGATTGGTCCTGCGACCCGGTGAGAAACGTGTCCCAGGACATGTCGCGGTCGGATTGCAGCGGCGGTGTCGGGTCGGCGCGCTGAAGAACTACCACCCGCTCGACGTTGTGACCAGGTGTCCGCAGCGCTTCGTCGACGATCGGTTTCAGCGGAAATTCCTTGCCCTTGCGGTATGTCACGTCCGCGGTGAACACCACGCGCGAGCCGCTGGCGATGATGCGGTCGGTCAGCGCCTGCGCGCCGAACCCTGCGAAGATGACTGAATGGAGGGCGCCAATGCGCGTGCACGCCAGCATCAGGACGACCGCCTCGGGACAGGTCGGCATCGAGAGCGTGACGCGGTCTCCCTTCTCGACACCGAGCCCGCGCAACGCGGCCGCAACACGCGTCACCTCGTGCAAGAGCTGAGCATAGGTGAGCACGACGCGGTCGTTGCGTTCGTTGACATACACCAGGGCCGCCCGACCGCCCTCTCCGTCGGCCACGTGCCGGTCGACCGCGTTGTGACAGATGTTGGTGCGGGCGCCGACGAACCAGCGAAACGTCGGTGGGTCCGGCTCGAAGACGCGGTCCCAGGTGCGGAACCACGGCAGCTCGCGGGCGGCGCGTTCCCAGAAGCCTTCCGGGTCGCGATGCCCGTCCTCGATCCAGCGCTGAACAATCGGTGTCGTGAGTGTCATATGGCAGTCCGTGGTGTCGCGCAGGTGACACGCGTGCGATGGGCAGTATACGCCGCTTGCCCGACGCGAACCCGGCAGTGGTTGCATGACCGAGGTGGCGAAGGTTGCTCAGCGGTTGGTGAAGATGTCCAGTGGCAGTAACGCCGTCACGCCGACATTCGGCGCGTCGACCAGCTGGCCGATGCGCAGGTCAACGGCGACGCTGGCCACGACGTAGGCCTGCTCGGGGGTGAGGCCGTAGGTTGCGGAGATGTAGTCGATCATCTCGACCAGGGCGTTGCGGGCCGCCAGTGAGACGTCCTTCGACAGGTTCCGCAGGCCGGCGATTCGCTCTGTGGCGCCCAGATAGCGCATGTCGGGCGGTACTTCTCCCACCGCTTTGAGCGGGAAGCCGGTCGTCGCGTAAAAGCGGCGAGACGGGATGTCGAGCACCCGGACGGGCCCCTCGAAGTGCGGTCCCCTTGTCAGCGCCGGTCCATCCTTGATAAGCCGGGTCGTTACCGTGAAGTCGGCGTCCATCTCGATCGCGGTGCCCGAGACCTCCCCGTCGCCTTGAGCGAAGTGCGGGTCGCCGATCGCAAGCCCGCATCCTTCGATGTAACACGGCAGGAAGAGCGTTACACCAACCTGCAGATACCGGATGTCGAGGTTGCCGCCGTGCTCACGTGGGGGGAGCGTCCGCAGGCACTCCTCGGCGTGGGGCCCGTTCGGACCGCAGACCGCGGCTGGCGACGCGTGCAGCGCGTGGGGCGGGAACCCTGCGCCACCGAGCGCGACAAGCTCGGCCTCGCGAGACAGCATCGCGTCGAGCTGCTCGTGGCCCGGTAGGACGGTGACGATACCTGGAAAGCTCGCGTTTGGTACCCGCACTCCGGGCACGTCGTCGGTCACGGCATCGGTGCGAGTGAGCCGCCACAGCGCCCGAAACGCCCCGGTGACGTGGTCGGAGGCAAAGCCGATCGGGCTGACTGAGGTGTAGCCGAAGGGACCGGGGGCGATGTCGAGCAGCGTGACCGCCAGCACGTCGCCCGGCTCGGCTCCCTCGATGTGGACGGGACCGGTGAGCGGATGGACGGTTCCGATCTGCGGGTCGCCCCCTCGTGGGTCGTCATATGTGCTTGCCGGGTCGAGATTGAAGTCGCTCGCGTTCCGCGCCTTGAACACGATGGTCTGACCGGGTCTGGCGCGGGCTGCCATCGGGATGGCGGGATGCAGGCGATTGATGCAGCTCGGGTCCTCGCCGCAGTGGCGTCCCTCGCCGCCCAGCACGACGATGCCCTGCTGCGCCAATGCCGCCAATGGCGCCAGCAGGACCACGAACACCGCCGACGGGATCGCACTACGGGTGTGTTGGAGCATGGTCGCCTTTCAGGATACGCCTCGAACGTCCTGTGAGAAAACAGGAAGCGGGCGTGCTGCTGTTTCGTTGGTCATTATTATTTCCCCTCAACCACATGAATGATCCCGACCCACAGCTGGGACTATGGGTCCGTGCAAGAATAAGTGCCCGTTTTGGGGTGTCGAGGCGCCCGGCTGGCAAGGCGCGACGAGGGAAAATACCGGCAGTATTTGACCGAGAAGCAACACCGCCAGGCGGGATGCATCGGCGGCCAACAAATGGGAAGTTATTCTTGCGCGGGCCCTATAGACTCCCCGTGATGCCACGCGCCGTCACCGTCGGGTTGCACGCCGCGATTGTGGCGGTGACTGAGGAGGAGCCTCGGATCCTTACGGTGTCGGAAGGTGCGGCCGACCGGCGTCTGGCCGCCTTGCCCTTCGGCCCGCTTGACCCCGATCGTCACCGCACCCTCGAGCTGGGGCTGCGTGTCTGGGTGCACGAGCAGACCGGGATGGAGCTGGCCTATGTCGAGCAGCTCTACACCTTCGGCGACCGGGACCGCGCGCTGGCGGCCGATGGCCGGACCCTGCTGCTGGCGGTGGCCTACCTGGCGCTGGTGCGCGAGCGGCAGGTCGCCGAGGGCCACACCGCCGCGTGGCAGGGCATCTATCGGTTTCTGCCGTGGGAGGACCGTCGCGATGGTGAGCCGGAGATGTTTGGCAGCCACATCCGCCCTGCGCTGGCCAAGTGGGTGAACGCGGCCACCGAGAACAGCGTGCGACACGAGCGTCGCGGACGCGCCGACATCACGTTCGGGTCCGGTGCGGCGCAGTGGGACAGTGAGCGGGTGCTTGACCGGTACGAGTTGCTCTACGAAGCCGGTTTGGTCGCCGAGTCCGCGCGCGACAAGGAACCGGCGGCGCACGCCGTCGATGCCATACGTCCGGAAGTCGGCTTCGGTGCGCCACTTGCGCTGGACCACCGTCGCATCTTGGCCACGGCGCTTGGACGGTTGCGCGGCAAGCTCAAGTACCGGCCGCTGGTCTTCGAGTTGCTCCCCGGGACCTTTACCCTCCTGCAACTCCAGCGCACGGTCGAAGCGCTCGTGGGCGTGCGCCTGCACAAGCAGAACTTCCGCCGGCTGGTCGAGCGGGGCAGCTTGGTCGAAGGGACTGGGGAGCTCGAACCGGACACCGGTGGTCGACCGGCCGAGCTGTTCCGGTTTCGTCGTGAGGTGCTGCACGAGCGCCCGGCGCCAGGCGTCGGCCTCCCCGGCTTGCCCGCTGGCCAGTAACGCCGTCACCGCTTGACACCCATTTCTGCTCAGGACTAGAATATCTATTGTAATTCTCAAATTGAGCATAAGTGAGACTCAGACGATGACCACCACCCATTCCAGCCAAGCGACACTCGAATACACGGCCTCAGTCGCCGCCGCAACGGCTGGTCTGTACGACCGCGTCCGTTCAGTCGTCCCAGAGCTCGAGTGGCCGGTGCATGCCCCGTATATCGACGCGATCCAGCAGCTGAAGAAGACCCGCGGCGCGGTGGTGCTGGCTCACAACGACCAGACCCCGGAGATCTTCCACGGCGTCGCCGATTTCTCGGGCGATTCGCTTGCGCTCGCTCAGCAGGCGGCCGAGGCCGATGCTGATGTCATCG
>JASLOY010000283.1 GCA_030745255.1 Vicinamibacterales bacterium | reverse complement strand
CGCGCTCTTCCAGACCAACCGGGGCTACGGCTTCGCGCAGGGCCTGGTCTACGCGCTGGGGGCCGGCACCGGCTTCATGTTGGCGCTAGTGCTGATGGCGGGCCTGCGGGAGCGGCTCGAGCTCGTCAGCGTGCCGGATGTGGTCAGGGGGACCGCGCTGACATTGGTGCTCGCCGGGCTCCTCTCGATCGGTTTCATGGGCTTCGCTGGGATGGGGGGATGATGCCCGAGACCCTGACGTCGTACGCCATCGGCATGACCGCGCTTGCGACGCTCGCCATCGTGCGGGTGTGGATCGAGCGCACCCGGCAGCACCACTGCCGACGCGCGGCGGCGGGTGAACCGGATGCCCGCGCCGCGCTCGGGTGCCTGGGTTGCCCGTGTCCTCCGGATGCAGGCGAGGAGGAATTGTGAGCATTGGCATCAGCCACCTGTCCGACTACTCGATAGAGCCTCGGTATCAAGCCACCGTAGTCTCCACGGAGCGGATCACACCGGACGCATCCGATGAAGATGTGCGAGAGCTGGTGCTCGACGTGGACCGTCCCAACCTGCCCTACGAGATCGGCCAGAGCATTGGCGTCCTCGCGCCTGGAGACCCGGCGTTGGGCGAGGAGCACCACCTCAGGCTCTACAGCGTGGCAGACCTGCCGGAGCGGAGCGACGCCGGCAGGCCGCGGATCAAGATAGCCGTGCGCCGCTGCAGCTACATCGACGAGTTCACCGGCGAACGTCATCCCGGCATCTCGTCCAACTATCTGTGCGATCTGAGACCGGCCGACACGCTGACGATCACCGGGCCGTTCGGCCTGGCGTTCGAGGTGCCGGAGGATCACGACACCAGCTTGATCCTAGTCGGCAGCGGCACCGGCATCGCGCCCTTCCGAGCGTTTGTCAAGCACCTCTATCGCAACGTCCCTGGCTGGACCGGTCCGGTCTGGCTTTTCCATGGCGCGAGGAGCGGGCTGGAGCTGCTCTACATGAACGACCGGAAGAACGATTTCGCCCAGTACTGCGACGAGGCGACGTTCCAGGCTTTCACGGCGCTCAGCCCGCGGCCGAGCTGGGCCGAGCCAATTGCCTGGCACCAGATGCTCACCGAGCGCGCCGACGATCTCTTGGCCCTCCTGACCGACGCCAAGACTCGCGTCTATCTGGCCGGACTGGAGGAGATGCGCGATCACCTCGACGAGGCACTCGCGAAGGTCGCCGGCTCACCCGAGAAGTGGACCCGCCGCAAGGCGGAGCTGATGGCCGGCGGGCGCTGGGTAGAACTACTCTACTAGCGAGGTTCCGCCTCAGACCACCCAGATGCCGTCGGCTCCCGCCTCGCTCGGTCTCCATTCTTCAATTCTTCAATGGCCCCGCTACGCGGGGGCTAGACTCCAGGCGCTCGACGGGCGCTCATCGTGAGCGCCTCGCACTCCGCCTCGCGGCCCCGGACGACGCGCTGGCCGGCCAGTGGACCGTGCCACTCGGTCACAATCGTCGCCTGACCCTCATCGCCGTTCCGCTCGTAGTAGACGATCACCCAATCCCGCGTCATCCCGAGCTCATGCGCGCGCGCGGTGTTCGAGAAGAGCGCCGTCAGCGCCCAGCCTTCGACGTCTCTGTGCAGGATCGGCAGCCACGCCCGGCGCTCCGGGTTGAACCGCCGCGGGGTGATCGTCCGCAGGTCACCGGCGGCCGCCTTACGGCGGTACTCGGCGTCGACGCGGAGCAGCAGGTCGACCCCGGGTTGGGTCGCGGTTGCGGCCGGCCGGATCTCGATCATCCGTGACCGGCGCCGTGACGATCGGCTCAGCAGACCCCCGAGGACCTCCCGGAGCGCCTCGGCCCGGCGGGAGCCGAACCCGGGCACCTGCTCGAGCCGGCCATCGTGCGCTGCGAGCTCCAGCTCCTCGAGCGTGTCGACGTGGAGAGAGGCGTGCAGACGATGCGCCAGCGCGTCTCCGATCCCGGGCACGCTGGCGAACAGATCCTCCGGCGACACCTGGCCCTCGAGGCGGTCGAGGCTCGCCAGCCACCCGGTGGCGGCATACTCCCGAATCGCCGCCCCGATGGTGCGCCCGATCCCCGGCAGCCGTTCGAGCTCGCCGATCGGCGACGTGACCGCCAGCTCGGCCACGCTCGTCTCAGCCTCCCGCACATTGCCGGCCGCCCTACGATAGGCGCGCACCCGATACCGGTTGGCCCCTTGCGCCCCGAGCAATTCGGCGACCCGGTCGAGGACGAGCGCAATCTCGGCGTTCGACGGCAGACGCCGCGGCCGACGCCACGGAAAGGGCCGGGCCGGCCGCCTGCCAGTTGCCGGACCGGTCGTCCGATCCACAGCCGATACCCGCGTCAGATCCTCTGCCCCAATCTCGGCGACCCGGTTCTGCCGATCAAATACATGCTCGCCCCCTCCTCGACCACCTGACGGCCGTGCCACCCGTAGCGGAGCGTTAGCGGGCCGTCACGGTCACCTGCGAACACTCGTATCGAAAAACACGGGCTGGCGCCTCATGCCCCAGTGGCCCGGTTTCGAAGCGAACCGGCCGGCAAGCGCCAACCTGCACCCACTGCACCGACTCGCCTCGTCGAGCGACCACGCGGTGATCTCGTACCCGTCCCGGCCAATGACGAGCTGCCCGCAACCAGGGCAGTAGGTGGACTGGCCTTCGACGTCCCGGATGTTGCCCGTGTAGACGTGCTTCAGCCCGGCGCGACTCCCCTGCTCGCGAGCCCGACGCAGCGTCGCTGCCGGCGTCGGCGTGACGTTCATCATCTTGAAGTCGGGGTGGAAGGCGGAAAAGTGCAGGGGGACCTCGGGACCCAGGTTCTCGACCAGCCAGGCACACAGCCTCTCGACCTCGTCTTCCGAATCATTGCGCCCGGGGATGAGCAGCGTGGTGACCTCGAGCCAGACGTCCGTTTCCTGCCTGAGCCAGCTGAGCGTGTCGAGCACCGGCGCGAGGTGAGCGAAGGAGATCTCGTGGTAGAAGGTCTCGGTGAAGGCCTTCAAGTCGATGTTCACGGCGTCGATGTGCGCGTAGAAGTCCCGGCGTGCCTCGGGCGTCATGTAGCCACTCGACACGGCGACTGTCTTCACACCGCGCGCGCGCGCTTCCTTCGCACAGTCGATCGCGTACTCGGCGAAGATGATCGGATCGTTGTAGGTGAAGGCGACGCTCGTACATTCGGCGTCCGCCGCCGCGTCGGCGACCACGGTCGGAGACGCCGTGGCGGCCAGCACCCGATCCTCTCGGGCCTTCGAGATGTCCCAGTTTTGACAGAAGCGGCACCCGAGGTTGCACCCCGCCGTGCCGAACGACAGGACGGCGGACCCCGGGTAGAAGTGACTCAACGGCTTCTTCTCGATCGGGTCGATGCAGTAGCCGGTCGCACGCCCGTAGCTCGTCAGCACAATCTCGCCATCTCGCGCCTGGCGGACGAAACAGAAAGCTTTTTGACCCTCGTGCAGCTTGCAGAATCGCGGGCACAGGTCGCACTGGACACCGCCGTCGTCGAGACGATGCCACCACTCGCCGCGGACCACGCCCGGCTCGATCTCTTCGCGACGGGCGCTGCTTGGGGTGTTCATCGGTCACCTCGCCATGAGTCCCGCCGCGACAGAACCCCGCGGGTCCTGATCCAACAGCCCAGGGCTCCGCTGAAGCCTGTCACTGCAATCTTCGCACCATTCCAGCCTGAATCGGAGACGGCGTCATGATTCCGCCGAGCGTCGGCAGCGGGTGAGGAACGACCGTGCCGCAGGCAGAATCTCTGGCAGCCGCAGGATAATCCTCGACCGCTGACGTGCCACCCAGTGGCATGCGGTTCGGATCTGTACTGAAGCGCAGGGTGCGATCAGATGCGGCTCGGATCGAGTGCTGCGCGCTCGCCAACAATCATGTGCTGGACCGGTGCTTCGCTGGTAGCCCCGCACGGGTCAACACGACGCGGCTCCCATGACGACGCGGCGATGACGCCGAGCACACACGTCAGTCCGACGGCGCGACCTCGCGCCCGACCCAGCGCTTCGCCAGGTCGAGCACCGGCAGGACGGTGGCCGCCAGGACCGTCGTTGTCATCCAGTCACCGGCAGAGAAGGAGTAGGTGCCGAGCGGCGCCTGCAGCCACGGCACGTAGACCACGAACGCCAGCAGCACCAGCTCCCAGAATATGGCCCGATTCAGCCACCGATTGGCAAACGGACGGCTCAGCACCGACCGGCGCTCGGAACGGAAGCTGTAGGCCTTGACGAATTCGATGAGCACCAGCGTGACGAACACCAGCGCCATTGCCTCCTCGACGCCGCGCTCTGACAACGCCCATCCGAAGAGCGCGAGATTCACCAGGGTCGACCATGCGCCGGCGACGAGCATCAACGTCACCACGGGCCGGGTCCAGATGCCGGTTCGCGGATCGCGCGGCGGGCGCCGCATGAGGTCCGCGTCGGGCGGGTCGACCGCCAGGGCGAGCGCCGGCGGGCCATCCGTAGCGAGGTTGATGCTGAGGATCTGGACCGCGCTCAGGGGCAGCGGCAGCCCCAGCACCGCGGCGCCCGCCACCACCCCGATCTCGCCGATGTTCGCGGCCAGCAGGTACGAGAGATACTTCTTGATGTTGTCGTAAATGCCGCGCCCTTCCTCGACCGCCGCCACAATGGACGCGAAGTTGTCATCGGTCAGGCTCATCGCGGACGCTTCCTTGCTCACGTCGGTTCCGGTGATGCCCATCGCGACGCCGATGTCCGCCTTCTTGAGCGCCGGGGCGTCGTTGACTCCGTCGCCTGTCATCGCCGTGATGTAACCGCGTTCCTGCAGCGCGGTCACGATGCGGAGCTTGTCGATCGGCGAGACGCGCGCGAACACCTCGATGGCGGTCACCTCGCGGCGGAGCTCATCGTCGGTCATCGCCTCGAGCTCGGCGCCGGTGACGAGTTGCTCTTCCTGGAACAGACCGAGCTCTCGCGCGACCGCCGCCGCCGTGTTCGGGTGGTCACCAGTGATCATGACCACCCTGATGCCGGCGCCCCGGCATTGCTCGACGGCAGGCTTCACCTCCGGGCGGGGCGGGTCGAGCATGCCGACCAGCCCGAGCAAGGTCATCTCACGCTCTGCCGAGTCACGCGAATCGGTCTGCTTCGTCGCCACCGCAAGAACCCGCAGGGCACTCCCGGCCATCTGTGCCGCGACCCCGAGGATGGCCTGCCGGTCCTGGTCTCCGAGCGGCGTGTCCCCGCCGGCCTCCAGGACGCGGGTGCAACTCTCCAAGATGACCTCGGGAGCCCCCTTCGCGTACGCAACGACCCCGTCCGGAGTCGTGTGCAGGGTGGTCATTCGCTTCGTTTCCGACGTGAACGGAATCTCATCGACACG
>JASLOY010000282.1 GCA_030745255.1 Vicinamibacterales bacterium | reverse complement strand
TCTTGACGCGTTTGGAGATCGAGAGCGGGCCTCACTCCTCGAGCAGCTCCCGGAGGTCACCGGGGGGCGTCGTGATGAGCTGGGCGACACATCGGCCTTGGCCGAGCTGTTCGCGCAAGTCGTACACGAGCTGGCCAACCAGTACGTTGTCGCGTATGCGCGGCCCGGCGGGCTGATTCCGCCCGATGAGATCACGGTCGGTGTGACCAGTTCGGGAATGACGGTCAGGAGCACGCCGGCACCACCGTTGCGGTGATGGCGTTGTCAAGGGGTGTCAGTCAGCTCGCCCCGATCCAGTACATACAGCCGGGGCCGGCGCCGTCACCCATCGGCATCTCTTGTGTCACCTCGAGCGTGTTCAAATCCACCACCGCCACCCGGTCGGCGGCTCTCAGCCCAAGAAACGCACGCGTGCCGTCCGGCGCGACCAGCACCGCGCCGTCGCCAGTGTCCGTCGTGCCCAGCGTCACTCGCTTGATTTCTGTCCGTGACGCCGCGTCCATCACCACCAGGGACGCCGCTTCGCCGTCGATGATCAACACTCGGCCATCTGGCGTGAACTTCAGTCGATTCGCGTCCTTCATCCCGAGGTCGAGTGTTTCGACGACCCTCCGGCTCGCGACATCGATAATCGACACACCGCCGTCGTTCCGGGTCGCCGTCCAGATCTCCCGGCCGTCTGGCGACAGGTCGATGCCTTCGGGCAAGTCTCCCGGCACCGGAATCACGGTGAGCGTCGAGGCGGAGGGGCCGCCCATGACGCCCTCGATCATCGTGACCGAGTTCGAGCGCGTGTTCGGCACGAACATGGTGTTCGTATCCTCGTCGAGGACCAGCAGGTGCGTACCCTCCTGACCGATCTCGAGTGTCCACTCGATCTCATTCGTGGAGGGGTCGTAGCGCCCAATCGACTGGTGACCTTCGATGGTGAAGTACACCTTCCCCTCAGCGAAGAGCACGTCGTGCGTCCGGCTACCTGCGCCAGTATCGACCCGGCGGACTTCCTCCTGGGCTTCGATGTCGATGACCGAAATTCCTTCGACCATACTCGCCACAAACGCCCACCGGCCGTCGGCCGATGCTGTCACCTCATGAGGATCCCTCACGGTCGGCACTCGTCCAAGCACGGCGCCGCTCGCGGGGTCGACGATCGCCAGCGCGCTCGCATCCCTGAGCAGGACCAGAAGTCGCCCGGACGACGGCGACTGGGCGTTGGCGATGCCAATCGCGGCGACGATAGCGGCCACCGACAACGAGACGACCCACCGCAGCAAAGTCTTGACTCGGTTCATCCGGCACCTCCGTCTGAGAAGATCTGGCTTGACGTCTGGAACGGCGACGGTTCCAGCCGGATTGGTAAAAGGCATGAATCCCGCATTAACGCCAGCGGAAGTCCATGCGCACGACACTGCCCTCGGGAGCACCGCGGTCTGGTCGCCCGAGCGTGTAGCCGAACCCCGCGTCAGGGATGTCTGCGCCCCCGAACGGCAGCCTGGGGTTCTGGTAGCGATTCGGTCGCTCGTCGGTGAATTCGCTCACCGCCTCGAACGGTGTCGCCGACTGCCGGGTCATCACGCCATCCTGCGCGCTGTAGATCTCGAGACCGTCGGCAAAGTCTTCGACGGCGAACGGCGCATCGGCCGAGTGCATGCCGCGGAGCGCCCTGTCGTAAAGGCGGTACTGGGTCTGGCCGTCGCGAATGCGCAGGTCGAACAAGGTGCCGGCGGACTTGCGTGAACGCCGCTCGGGCCCAGGCAGGAATTCGTTGATGATGGCGTAGCCATACATCAAGCTGCGGTCATTCCAGCTCAACTGCTCGACGGGGGGCCTCCCGTCGACCAGCACCCCGGCGCAGCGCGCCGCGTCCTCCGGAGCCACATCCGTCGAGTAGTATTCGGGCCGCCGCTGGAAGCACATCGTGTCGACGAAGCGGTCGCGCAGCAGCGGCTGCGCCGTCTCGTCGAGCTCCCAGGACGTCCAACCCTGAACCGACTGAAAATACTGCTGGGGCACAGCCGGGATCTCGAATTCCTGCGGGGTGGAATCCACTACCAGGAGGAAGCCGCGTCCCGGTCCCGTTTCGGCCGGTTCGTTCTGGCTCCACAGATACTCGCCGTTGTAGTACCACATCACCACACCGGGCCGGTAGTTGACGTTCACGGCCGACATGTCTCCGTCCGGCTCCGGGAAGAATGTGAACCCGGGGTGTGACAGGGCCTGGTCGTAATTCTTGACGCTTGCGAACTCCCGGTAGGGGTCGCGGTACTCGAGCATGTAGAAGTGCGGCACCGGCAGGTGATACCGACCCGGCGACAGGGTGAAGCCACGGGCCTGCCACCCCGTCAGGTCATCCCCCTCGAAGTCCTCGCTGAAGCCGATCGCGGGAATCGCTACGTTGTCGAGCAGGGCGCCGTCCTCGACCGCCGCCATGTCGGTGAAGTAGGTGAACCGGACGGTCACCTCACGACCGCGGTACTCGCCGAGGTCGAAGCTCGCCTCGACCCACTGCGCCGCCTCACAGGGGTCCGTCGTGGCGGAACCGACCCGGTCTTCCGCCAGCGTCCGTTGGACGCCGGGGTCACAGCCCTCGGCGGTCTCCACCTTGCCGTCACCGTCCAGGTCGCCGCTGCGCCCGGTGAAACCGGGTAGCGAGCCGGCACCTTCGTGCCCTCGGCGCGAGGGCATGACGCTCTCGGTGTCGTCTGGGGTGCCCTTGTCCATGGGCATGATCCGCCGGAACGGCTCTCCCCTCCCCGCCGCCTCCACATAGAGGTAGTCCCACTCCGCCTCGATAACGAACCACGCGTCCAGACGCATCACCACCGGTTCATCTGCCGCCACGGCGCGCAGGTCGAAGGTCCGCGCCAGCGTGCGATTCATGTCGTTCCCCTGGCCCGAGTAGACGGCCTGGCCGCCCTGCGGGGCGCCCAGCGGCCCCATCTCGATGTCGCGAAACTTGGGCGGCAGAATCACCATGACGGCATCACAGAGGCCATCGGCGGTGACGTAGCCGGCAGCGCCGCTCCAGTCGTTCATGGTCTTCAGATGCAGCGACCCCGTGCGCGCGCCTCCGAGATCGCGCGGTCGTACCACGCATGGTGTCAGCCATCCCAGGACAGTGCGGGACCAGGCGCTCAGCTCCTGAGGCTCGGGAGACGCGGTGCTGGACATCGCCTCCCAGGCCGCAGTCGAGTTGTTGGTCGACCGCGCATAGATGTCCGGCAGTCCCAACGAGTGTCCAAACTCGTGGATGAAGGTCGACGGCTCGGTGTACTCGGACTGCATGTTGTAGTCCAGCACCCACATGCCGGTGCCGATGTCGACACCGCCCCGCACGTTCATCCGTCCGTTCACGACCGGACCGCTGTCCAGGTTCTGGCTCAGGGCGAAGCGGTGCGGCCAGATGCGGTCGGCACAGGCCTGTTCGGCCGGTGTCAGCCCGAAGAACGCCTCGGCCGTGGCGTTGGCGTTGAGCTTCTCGTCGAGTTTGAAGAGACCCTGGCACGAGGACTGCCCCTTGCCGGCGACGATCAGGATGAAATGGTCCAGGTAACCGTCGGGCTCGTCGCGGTTGCCGTCGCCATCGAAGTCCCCAGGGTCCCATTGGTCGTAGTCCTGCCAGGGGAAATCGGGCTCCGCCGCGTAAGCCGCCTGCAGCGCGTCGATCACCAGATCGGTGGCACGCTCGTCGTTGCGCCAGCTCCCGTCCGAGCTCTGCGCAGGTCGCCCGTAGTAGTGCAGCGGCTGCCTGAGCTCCACGACCGGGAAGATGTCGCCGGTAACGTTGTAGCGCCCGCGCGACTGGTGCCGGTAATAGTGCGAGAGGGTCCCGGGCTCAGGGTCGTCCGGGCTGCCTGCAAACAGGAGGTCCTGGAAATAGGCGCGGTTCTTGTCGTCCTGCTCGGGATCCCCCGCAAAGCGGTCGTACCCCGTGTCGGTAAAACGCACCGGCAGAATCAGCAGCCTGTGCGGCCGCTCCTTCGGCGCGAGCACCGGCTGGATGGAATCGCTTTGGATTTGGGGATGGCCCAGCTGGTCGAAACGAAACTGTGCCAACGATTCAACCATCGACTGGGCGGCCTCTGGCCCTGACTGCTGGACGGCGGCCGGGAGGCCAACAAGGCCGGCCCCAGCGACCAGAATGGTCGTCAACCAAGCTGTCACCCGCATTCCAACCTCACAATTTCAGTCGAATCGGCCATCAGAAGCCGCACGCGATGCACGTCCGGAATAGCCTGCTGAGAATCAGCCGATTATACCTGTGAGAAGCCGTAGCTCAGAGAGATGCGGCACTGGCTAGCCTTCCAGGTCGCCGACCGCCGCCAGGGCTTCGTCGACGACAGCTGCCTCGAGCTTGCTGTTCTGGCGCAGCTCCTCCTCGAAACTGTCGGTGGCAGTCATACAGTCTTCCGAATCCAGCTCCGCCCGCACGCAGCCCGCATGGACGTTGATCGGGGTCGCCCGGACCTGGCTGCCGAAGGAGACTTCGCGTGCCAGCACGACGCGCAGTGCATCCTTGGCGATGGCCTCGCCGCAGTTCTTGCACTTCGAGCGGCCGCTGGGTGCCCGTTCCACGTATGGCGGCTCTTTCCGATTCGCGCGTTCCTTGGCTGCCTTCTCCTCGAGCGCCTGCAGCTTTGACAGCGGGGGCACATCGAGCCCGTCCTCGAACGCCTGCTCCGCGTAGGCGGCTTCGACGTCCTCGAAACGGCGCCGCGCCGCACACGTGAGGTGATGCCACAGATAGCCGGTGCCATATGGTCCCTCGAGGAGAATGCCCAGCCGTAGCTTGCCCTTCTCGATCTTGCGTCTGCACGTACGGCACTTCGAACGGCTCGACCGCGCGGCTTCGATCAGATACGGAGCCAGCTCTGGTTCCGGCGCGGCCTGCTGCGAAGCCGTGGAGTCTTCTTCTGCCACTATCGTGCCTCCTGTTGGACGTGCGACTTTGCACGCGGGGATCCGGCAACCCGCGGGTCAGGTTCGAGATTCTAGCCCGTCCCGGGCAACAAGTGTTCGTTCGATGCCATCGGCCCCATCGATCTGCTGGCACCGATGTGCGATGCTAGCTCTGGACGGCTCAAGGGAGAAGACATGCTGACAGGAAGACCAAGAAGACTCGTAGTGTGCGTCTGTGCGGTGATGACGGTTGCGGCCGCCGGCGGTGCGAACATGGCCTGGGCGGCTCAACAGAACTGGGCGGAGCTTGCCGTGCACAACTTTGGCGCACCAATCAACACCATGTGGGCCGAGGGTGAGCTCTCGTTCGCCGACGATGGAACCATGGTGTATTGCAGCGCCAGGGAAGACCTGGCGGTCGCGCCGGCAGACCCGAAGGATCTCTACATCGCCACGTTCGACCAGACCACCGGTAGCTGGAGCACG
>JASLOY010000281.1 GCA_030745255.1 Vicinamibacterales bacterium | reverse complement strand
ACAGTGCTCGTCAAGGTTGCCACCGAGCAAGTGGGACCGGACGCAGCCACAAGAGCCCGGTTTCTGAAGGACGCGCACGCCGCAGCCGCCGTCTCCCACCCGAACGTCGCGACCCTCTTCGAGGTCGGCGACACCGCGGACCAGCTATTCCTGGTGTTCGAGTTCGTGTCGGGGGAGACACTCGACCAGGCGTACGAGGGGGCGCTCGATATTCGCCGGGCGCTCGAACTTGGAATTCAGCTTGCCGAGGCGCTCGGGGCCGCGCACGCTCAGGGTGTGCGGCACCTCGACGTCAGACCGGCAAATATCATGGTGACGATGCGCGGGCATGCCAAGCTGCTGGACACCGGGCTGAGTCGGTGGACGACGGGCGGTCTGGCCCCGGCAAGCGAAGAAAGCGGACCGTCGCCCGGCGAGCAGGGCGCCAGTGATCGGGCGGCGCCGTATCGGTCGCCGGAGCAGCGGCGCGGCGAGTCGGCAGACCACCGATCCGACCTGTTTTCACTCGGTGTCATCCTATTCAAGATGCTCACCGGGTGTGTGCCGGGTGACGGAGCATTGTCAAAGCGAGGGTCAGAGCCAGAGCCAGGTCAGACCCCTCCGAGTCGACCGGGTGCGGTCAATGCGGACGTGCCGGAGGAGCTCGACGCGATCGTCGTACGCGCATTGGCCGAGCGGGCGGAGGATCGGCATCAGAGCGCCGTGCCGTTGGCCGCTGAGCTACGCAGCGTGGCCGCCATCCTTGCCGTTCGATCCGGTGACCGTGAGCCCCCGTCACTGAGGCCCCGACAGCCAGTGCAAGCGAAGCGGGGCCGCATCGCCCGCTGGTTCGGGCTATCCAGCTGAGACCGTCAGCACGACCCGTCCGGCTCTGAGCCGGTCGCCCACCTTCATCCTCGAGCGTTCGACAGGGCGATCGTTGACGAACGTTCCGTTGGTGCTGTCGAGGTTCTCGACGATCAGCTCACCGTTGGCGACGGCCAGGCGACAGTGAGCGCGCGAGACGAGAGCGGCATCCAGCACGAAGTCGGCGCGTGGACCACGGCCCAGCGTGCGGACACGGCCAGGAGTCATCCGGAACGTGTAGGGTCCACCCTCTGTCTCGTCGGTTGAACGAAGAATCCACATGAGGGTTACCGTTCACGCTCCAGCCAATCGGTCAGCGTGTTGATGACCGACCGACTGATCGACCGGTCCCGGAGATCGCCGTACTCGGTCACCGAACCTGAGCCGGATTCCACGAGCAGATGATCGAGACCTTCGAGTGTCACCTGTTCTACGGACGAGTCCCGCCGTCTGGCACGTGCCAGCTCCGCCAGAGTCTCGGCATGATGAGGACCGACTTGACGGTCCTCGGAGCCGCGAATGATCAAAATCGGCTGCCGTGTCCTCCGCATGGTGTCGGCGGCGTCGAATTCCAGGAAGCTGCGAAACCACGGTGTGTCCGCCTGACGCCGCATCTCTTCCGGAACGCTGTTCCACGATCCGTTGCCGAGTGCGGCATCGTGAATGCGCTCTTGGAGACCGATTTTCTCGGCTCGCTCCATTGCCGGCGTGCCAAGTCGATCGAGCGCGGCGCGCTGCTGTTCCAAGACCAGCTCGGTGCCGGTCGTTCCCGCTGCGGCGACAAGCACGAGGTTGTCCGCCCGGCGTTCCTTGGCGGCGACGAGCATGGCGATCCATCCGCCCTCGGCATACCCCAGCACGGTGATCCGGTCGTCGTCGACGTCGTCGCGCCGGTCCAGGTATCGCACCATCGTTCGGGCATCGTCGGCATGAATCTCGATGTCGGCCGATTCGCGGCGTCCACCGCTCTGGGCAACGCCGCGCGTATCGTATCTGGCCACCAGGTACCCGGCGTCGGCGAGTGCGCCCGCCAGCTGACCGAGTACCGGCATACCCGACAGTGTGCCGTCTCGCTCCCCCGAGCCCGCACCCGGCACCAGCAGCACCGCCGGCCAGCCGGCCTCAGGCCGTGGGTGGTCCACCGGCACAGTGACGGTACTCGCCAGCGCAAAGCCTTCGGTTCGGACCCGGACATCCTGATCGCCCGAGTGCGTTGTCCGCCGCACACGGGCGCTGGCAGCGACGATGTCTTCGCGTGCCACATCGAGGGCCGCCTCGGGAATCGACACGCGCAAGAGCCGCTGTCCGGCATCCGTCCAGACTTCCGCCGACAGGGGAGCGTCGGAATCGAGAAACGAGAGGCGGTGCACGCGGGCGTCGACGACCGAGTCTGCGGTTTCGATCTGTTGCGAGAAGATCTCGTCGATCCTGGCTCGAGTGCTGCCACGGGGCGCCACGTAGACCGGGATCTCGTCACCGGCCTCGGCACTGGCCAGGCGGACGGCCAGCGCTTCGTAGCCTCCGAAGAAATAGTCGGGTAGGACGATGGCGTCGGGTGACAACGAGTTGCTGACTGTCAGTCGGCGTCCGGCGTCTTCCATCTCGTTGGTCGCGCCGTCCGCACCGAAGGTCGTGCGGAGCGAGAACTGAGTGTTGGCCCGAGTGCCGTCGATCGTCAGCGCCCGCGGGTGCCACTGCTCGTCGTACTGGATCTCGAACAACCGGTTCTGCAGATCGATCGGCTGAGACAAGTCGCCGCGGGATCGGATGACCCAACCGTCCGGGCTGCGAGTCAGCTCGATCTGTTCGAAACCGATCGGTGTCGAGCGAACGAACACGTTGAAGGTGGCCGCGCCGGGGGTCACTTCGGTCGGCGGCTGCGCGGCTGCGAGCGAGCCCGTGAGGAGCAGGATGGCGAGAGTACAATACGCAGTGGCGCGCATTTGGGTGCCCCGAATCAGAAATTCCCGAACATTTTCCGGGAGGGGCATCCCGCCTGGCGGCGTTGCTCCTCGGTCGAATACTGCCGGTATGCTCCGTCGTCGTACCTTGCCAGTCGGGTGCCGCGCTCCGTAAGATTTGTCCGCGAACTTCTGACTCGGAACACTACTGAGCATATCATTTCGCGCGCAGTGCATCGTTTGCCCTATGCTCGCCTCACCCAGCTACCACGCCGCACGCACCGCCTCGGCGTTCATCGACCTGTCGGCGCGCGGCAGGATCGCCGTCGGTGGTGACGATCGAGCTTCATATCTGCAAGGGCTGCTGACCAACGACATCTTGGCGCTTGGGTCCGGGGCGGGGTGCTACGCCGCTTATCTGACGCCGCAGGGGCGGATGGTCGCCGACATGCAAGTCCTCGATCTCGGCGAGGTGCTGTTGCTCGACGTGCATCCCTCCGTCACCACGATGTTGGTCGAGCGTCTTCGTGAATTCGTCTTCACCGAGGATGTTTCGGTTGAGGATCGCTCGACCCGATGGGCAGCGTTCGGCCTGCACGGCCCCGATTCGGCGCGCATCGTGAGCGAGGTCGTTCGGCCGGTTGCCGGCGAACCATCTACTTCGGTCGACTCGCGAGAACCGAGTGACCCGGTCAGAACGGTCGGATCTGCAAGAAGGGACGAGCTTGCCGCCTACCCGGAGTACCGGCACCTGGTCGGCCGTTTCCACGATGTTCCGGTGGTGACGGCGCGTAGCGACGAGGTGGGCGAGGTCGGATTCACCCTCTACGCCGATGCCGGGGTCGGCTCGGCGCTTGGCGACGCGCTGGCGTCGGCGGGCGCGACGGCGCTCGATGGCGCGACCTTCGACCTTCTCCGTGTCGAGGCGGGGCGTCCGGCGTTCCCTGCCGACATGGATCAGGAAACCATACCGCTCGAGGCCGGCATCGAGGACCGCGCGATCAGCACGACCAAGGGCTGTTACATCGGCCAGGAAGTGATTATCAGAATCTTGCACCGTGGCCAGGGTCGGGTGGGGCGTCGGCTGGTTGGTCTCGCTTTCGAACCGCAGGGCGAACTGCACGGCAAGCCACCCGCCGCCGGCGCCGTCCTGACCACGTCGTCTTCCGCCGTATGCACCGGTTCTCCCAGTGGTGACGCCGCACAGCCGGTCGGCGTCATCACGAGCTCGGTGTGGTCGCCGACGCTGGAGCGGCCGATCGCGCTCGGCTACGTCAAGCGCGAGCTTACCGAGCCGGGCACCGAGATCGTCGCCAGAGATGGCGACCGGCAGCACTCCGGCGTGGTCACGTCGCGTCCGTTCCTGTCGCTGCCGACCGCGTCGTCGTCTTCGGCTCGCTGATGAGCTTCCTTAGCCCAGTGCCCCGGTCGAGCTACCCTCTAAGCAGATTGATCAACTCGAGATCGGCCGGCGGAAAGCGCATTGTCCCCAGCTCGGCCCTCGAGACCCACCGCACGCACTGTCCCAGAACCGGTTTGGGATCGCCGATGATGGTGCAGCGGTAGAAGTGCAGGTCGACTGTGCGGTCAGGGTAGGCAAAGCTGGTGGCATGTATCCGGTTCCCGACCTCGACCCCGACGCCGAGCTCTTCGCGCATCTCCCGCTCCAGACACCGCTGGTGGTTCTCGCCGTCTTCGGTCTTGCCACCGGGAAACTCCCAGTAGCCGGCCAGATGTGTGCCTGGGAGCCGTTCGGTTACGAGCAGCCGGTCCTCTCGCTCGACGATAGCGGCGACGACGACCACGCGCTCTGATTGCTGTGGCTGGGAGGGCACTAGGTTCCTTCCCTTTGGCCGGTTCCGTCTTGACTGGCGGGGCCGAAGGCGTATGCCTGGCAGATGGGGCGCATCGGGCAGATGACACACCGGGGTCGTCGGGCCACGCACACCACTGCGCCGAGGTCCATCAGCGCCTGATTGAAGTCGAACACGTCACGACGCGGGAGCAGCGCCTCGGAGAGCGCCCACAGATGTTTCTTGGTTGCGGCGGCATTGTCGCCTTGACCACCTCTGCCACCACGGCCGTCATTGTCGGGGCGACCACGCCGAGCGTTTACAAAAATGCGAGACAGAAGACGGGCGACGTTGGTGTCGACGATCGGAGCGCGCCGGCCGAACGCGAAGCTTTGCACGGCCCCCGCCGTGTAGGCGCCGATTCCTTTGAACGAGCGCAGAGTCTGTTCGTCGGATGGGAGCTTGGCGTCGTAGCGGGCGACCACCTCGCGCGCGATGGCGTGCAGGCGTTTCGGCCGCGCGTTGTAGCCGAGAGGGCGCCATGTTCGCCCGACTTCACCAGGCTTGGCTGCCGCCAGCGCTTCGAGTGAGGGGTACTTTCGCAGCCACTGCTCATACTTCGGCAGGACACGGTCTACCTGGGTCTGCTGCAGCATCATCTCCGAGACGAGGATGTGGTAAGGGTCTTTCGTGTTTCGCCAGGGCAGGTTGCGCCCGTTCCGCCTGTACCAACCGAGCAGCCGACGACGGAACCTGCGCCGCAGCCCCGGTGGGGGCAGCCCATTATTGGCAGTGGCCGGTGTGCCGGTGGCTCGTGATCGCGAAGATGACGTCATGACCGCAGCACTATAATTCAAGCGTGAAGATCTA
>JASLOY010000280.1 GCA_030745255.1 Vicinamibacterales bacterium | reverse complement strand
GAGACTCGCCTTGCACGGAGTGAAGCTGTTCGCGTGTGGGTCTGAGCGACTCCCGCACAGCGAACGTCGGCATCACGACTCGCTCGCGCCCGACCTTGAGCATCAATCCTTCGATGATGGCCAGCGTGAGCGGCAACTTGATGAAAAACGTCGTCCCCTGGCCTGGCACCGACTGAATGTCGATCCGTCCGCGCAACGCCTCGATGTTGCGCCTGACGACGTCCATGCCGACGCCGCGGCCGGAGATTTCGGTGACGACCTCGGCGGTCGAGAATCCAGCCTGGAAGACCATCCGGTGAATCTCGGCGGCGGGCGGGGTGGCGCCCTCCGGAACCAGCCCCTGCGCGATCGCCTTGGCGAGAATCTTCTCGGTGTCGAGCCCGTTGCCGTCGTCGGCCACGCTGATGACGATGTTGCCGCCTTCGTGGTAGGCGCTCAAGCAGACCTTGGCACATTCGGACTTGCCGGTTCGCCGACGCGCCTCGGGAACCTCGACGCCGTGGTCGATGCTGTTCCGAACCATGTGCATCAGTGGGTCGTTGATGTCCTCGACCACGCGGCGATCGAGCTCGGTCTCCTCGCCGGACAGCTGCAGGTCGATTGCCTTGCCCGACGTGCGGCTCAGATCCCGCACCAGGCGCGCCATCTTCTGGAACGTCGGCCGGATTGGCGTCATCCGCATCGACATCGCGTTCTTCTGCAGGTCGCTCGTGATCCGGTTGAGCTGAGCGAGGTTCCGCGTCAAGCGCTCGCTCATCATCCCGGCAAGCGCCGGGTCTTCCTGAATGATCGATTGCGCGATGACCAATTCGCCGACCATGTCGACGAGGTTGTCGAGCTTGGTGGTCTCGATCTTCACGGTCGCCTGCGCCACCCCTTCAGCGCCGCGGCGTCTCTGGCCTCCGACACCGCTGGGCCGGCCACGGTCGGTCTGTCGCTCCGAGGAGGGGCGAGGCTCGACGGGCTGCGCGGGCTGCGACGTGACAACGCGTGGCGCGCCGGTCGCGGCGGCGAGCGGCGCGGTCTGGACCGTCGCTGCAGCCTCTTCCTCATCCGCCGGCGCGTCGACGTGGTCGAGCAGCTGGCCAATCAACCTTGTGACCGCCGCGCGCTCCATCCCAAATGCGCGGCCGCCCTGCTGGCCGCCCACCCGTGCGTTGAGATCGGTGATGATCGCGGTCGTGAGATCCACTGCCTTGAGGACCGCGTCGATTTCGGCCGAGCCGAGCCGATGCCGGCCCGACCGCGCCCGATCGAGCAGGTTCTCGACGGTGTGGGCGAACCCCTGGAGGGTTTCCAAGCCCAGGGCACCGGCGTTCCCTTTGATCGTGTGGAAGGGGCGGAAGACGTCGTTCAGGAGCTTGTTGTCGTCTGGCGCGGCTTCGAGCTCGAGCACGGTGGCTTCAATCGAGCCCAGGTGATCCAGCGCTTCGGACACGAACATCCCGGCCAACTCAGGATCCATTTGAAGCGCCTCGGCATCGGCCTCGTGGCCGACATCGCGTTCGCTGGCGGTGTCTTCGCTGGCCGGTTCGGCGGCAGCCGGCACGTCTTCGCCAGACTCGTGCACCGCCGGCTCGCACAGCAGCGTGGGCACGCCGTTCATATCTGCCTTCCACGTCGCCCACGCGGCCGAGGTCTCCGGGGTCGACATCTCGTACGGCCTGCCGAATCTCCTCGGCAAAGACCCCAAGGTCACCGGCACTGGCCGACGTCAAAGAGCGGACAAGCGCGCGAATCTCCTCACGCACACGCCGCGCGCCATCTGCCTCGTGGGCGGTTTTAGCCAATCCGGCGAGTCGATCGAGCCGTCCGTCGATTCGATCGATGAACTTCTGCCGTTTGTCATCCATGTGTAGCCTGTCTCGGATAGTGCCGGCACCCTCTCGAGCGAACCGGGAGAGCAGGCCGGCTGCTCGCACAGGCGATCTGCGCGAGCAACCGGTCGAGCTCTCTAGTCGGTGCGTCTAGAACTTGCCGAATGTTCCCGTCGACTGGAGTGGAATCTCCGCTTCGGCTGCATCTTCTACCAGCGGCGCCTCCGGGGCAGGCGCCTCTGCGGCAGTCGCCTCCACCGGACGCTTCAGCTTGATGACGTTCGCAAACCGGGACGGGCGAGTTGCGCCGTGCGCAGACGAGTCTGTTGCGGCGGCGGCGGTGCCAACCATGGTCTCGAGTTGACCAACCGCACCCAACGCGGCGTCGGCCTGAGCGGTGAGCTCCTCGCTTGCCGCAGCGCTCTCCTCGGCAGTAGCGGCCGTCGTCTGCGTCACCCGTTCCATCTGGGAGATGGCCTGTGTCACCTGGTCGATCCCCTGCGATTGCTGCTTGCTCGCCATGCTGACCTCGTCGACGAGCCCTTTGACCTTGTTCACCGTTTCTGTGATCGTGGTGATCGATGTGCTCACTTGCTCCGTCCGATTCGCACCTTCCTGCGCGTTAGCGCTGGACTCTTCGATCAACCCCGCCGTGTCCTTCGCTGCCTGCGCCGAGCGCTGGGCAAGGTTTCGCACCTCGTCTGCGACCACCGCGAAGCCCATGCCCGCCTCGGCCGCGCGAGCAGCCTCAACGGCGGCATTGAGCGCCAGGATGTTGGTCTGGAAGGCGATTTCGTCGATCGTCTTGATGATCTTGGTGACCTTTTCGCTCGACGCGCGGATACTCGACATGGCATCGACCATCGACGTCAGGGCTTGATTCGACTCGCCGACGCGAGACTCGGCTTCGGTCATCAGCTCGGCCGCCTGCTGAGCGTTCTCGGAGTTCTTCCGTGTCATCGACGCCATTTCTTCCATCGATGCCGAGCTCTGCTCGAGAGAGCTAGCCTGTTCGGTGGCTCCCTGAGACAATGACTGGCTGGAGGACGCCACCTGACCGGCCGCACTCGCCACTTGGCCCGAGCTGCTGCGCAGCTCGCTGGCGGTTGTGCGCAACCCTCGGTTGATCTTGACGATGACCCACATGGAGATGACACCCACGAACAGCGCTAGCGCGGCCAGCCCCCACGTCGCCATGTTGATCTGTCCGTAGGCCTCGTCCGCCCTGCCCATGTCTTCGGCGAGAAAGTCTTGCTGATTCGAGGCGACGACGCCCGCGGAGGCTCTGATTTCTTCGATGATCGGCCTGCCTTCGTTGAGCGACAACATCTGCGCTTCGTGGAACTGTCCCTCCTCCACGAGCGATGCCACCCGGACGTGCAGCCCCTTCCAGTCCTCGAACAGCGTCGCCATCTTCTCGCACGCCAGGCGGCCAGACTCGATCCGCATCAGAGACGTGAGCTCGGCGAGGTCGGCATCCGTCACCGGCACCAGCGCATCGAAGGTGTCACGCCACGAGTCGTGCAGCGCACGGTCGTCGTCGTAGCCGGCCAGGATCATGATCTTCTCGGCCGTGAACAGCTCGAGAAACTCCCGCTCGACCTGCAGCGACAGCCGGATGCGCAGCGCCGTCACATTGCCGGTCTCGTCGAGCTGATCCTTGATCGTCGAGCTGCCCCAGACGCCGGCCCCGGCCAAAACCACGACCACGATCACGAGCGCTCCTATTCCTGTATACAGCTTCTTGCCGACCGTCCATGATTTCATGACACGTTCTCCTCATCCTCGTTGGTGTTGGTCACCTGACGAACTGCTCAATGCTTCGTTGGTGCTGACTGACTGCTGAGTGCTCGGTAGCCGCGACTCACATCGATGGCCCCCGCTCGATCCGGACCGTTCGGGTCGTCCACACGCTCACGCCCGGTCTGCGGAACGGGTATCTGCTACACTCGCTCAGCCTCCTATCCTGAGGCCGCCGAACGAGAACCGGAGGGTGGTCCGCAGCTCGTAGGCCGTCCTGTCGTGCAACCGCGTGCCGTTGATGAGGAAGCCCGCCCCCTCCCCCGGCCAGTACGCCCCGCCGCGGAAGATCCAGGTCAGCCCCCGGTCCAGGTTCCAGGTCATCCGCATGTTCAGCTCCTTGCCGAGGTCGTCGCTGGATTCCGCCCCCAGCTCACCGGGGTCGATCGCGCCGCTGCCATCGGTGTCGAACCAGGCGGAAATCGGATTGGTCGCCTGCATCCAGGTTCCTGAAGCGAAATAGGTCAGCCGCTCGCTGATGTTCCACTCGTAGTTCACCTGGAACAACGTCGTGTTCTCGAACTCACGGTAGGCGCGCGAGCCGGGAGAACCGAGTCCCTGAGGGGTGATTCCCTCCTCGTCGGGCATGATCGAGTCCTCCCAGATCTCGGTGATGAAAAAGAACCCGTTGGTGCGGATCTTGTTGATATTCCCCGCTCCCGACATCGGGTCGTCGTCACCGGAGCCCCGCCCGAAGTCGAATCCGAGCGTGCCCGGACCGAACGCCGTCTTCGCCTCGAGGAACACGTTGTAGCCCCTGAGGTCGCCGTTGTTCACGTCGGTCAGCTCGTTCGGACCGGAGTTGGTGTTCGCGATGTCATCGTTCCCCGTCAGGACGTCCAGCTCGCCTTTGAAGGTCCAGGGGCCAGAGGTTCCGTTGGCGGCGACGCCAACCACGGTGGCCGAGCTGAGCTGCGGCGTGAACCGGGCTCTGAAATACTGGAGCCCGTTCGGGATGTAGGCTCGGCCGGCCGACGCGCCGTCGTCGCGGTAGTAGGCGACGAACGGATTCACCGTCCAGGTGCCCGTCCGGTGCGCGTAGTTGCCCACCCAGAGCGTCGCATCCTCGGTGCTCAGCCCGCCCGGTCCGATGGCGGCGAAGTCGGAGAGCGAGTCGGCCCCCTCCGACATCTTGGCCCACGAGAAGGTCGCCGTGCCCGGGCCCCAGGTCTTGGCGATCTGGATGCCGTCGTTGTCCTGATCGAGCACCAGCAGGTTGCCCAGCGAGTGCTTCATCCGACCGACCTTGAAGTTCATCTGCAGATCCGGCACGGTGTAGTCCACATAGGCCCAGTCCAGGTGTACCTGGAAGTTGGTGCCCTTGCGGTTGAACAGGTTCGAGAACCCGCCACGCAGCCCGGCATCACGCGCGTTGTTGTCGAACCCCCAGATCGACTGGGCCAAATCGGTGCGGAGCACCGCCTTCAGGTTGTCGTCACGCGCGAACTCGCTTGTGAGCCGGAAGATCTGGATCGCGTAGTTGTCCTTGTCGGACACACCCCCGACCGTCGGCCGGTCGGCGGTCTTGCCGAGAAAGAAGTTGTTCTGGCTGTATGCGGTGAAGGCGTAGAAACCCGACACGTCGAAGAACGGGCCGTCTTCGGTGCGAACCTCATCTTCCGCTTGTGCCGAGACCTCGGTCGAGTCGGTCGAGGTCCGATCACCGTCGCTCACTGCCAGACCGAGCCGATAGAGCCCGATCGCGTCCGGCGTGAAGGACGCCATCGCCTCACCTCGGTCGACGATGTCGGCATCGGAGAGGGAGCTCCCCGGCGGCATCTCGAGGAACGCCCAG